>NZ_JTLD01000031.1 GCF_000798815.1 Alistipes sp. ZOR0009
GCAGGAACTTTTTTATTGGCATTTTGTGCTATTGCAGAGTTGGGCTTGCTACTCGCTGCTATGACCTCTTTTTTTATGGTTAACTTTTGTCCTGCTACTAGCCTGTTTTTACGTATTTTCCCTTTATTCCATTTTTTTATAGAGGCTACATCTACCCCAAATTTATCTGCAATAACAGAAAGAGTTTCTCCTTTGCGAACCTTGTGGTAGATGGTTTTATGTTCGTTAGTCGCGGAGTCTTCCCCATTCGAAGCCATTAGGGAAGGGAAGTTATTTTGGACAAAGTAGAGGGAGTCTCTCTTATAAATTTCGTCCTCTTTAGCAATAAACTGCGAAGCAGAGCTTAGAGGTAAAATAAGGGTGTACGTTTTTTCAATTCCAGGAATAATATCTTTTTTATACTGAGGATTGAGTTCTCGTAGTTGATCGACAGATACAGGGAGGACATCTGCTATTTGTTGAAAATGGAGCATTCTATTTACCTGAATGGAATCTGTCGCTCTAGGAACAGTCATTGTACGAGGGGTAAGGTTATGCTCTCTGTAGTATTTTACAAGGTACGCCGCAGCAATAAAGTTGGGCACATAGCCTCGGGTTTCTTTGGGCAGATAGTTGTAAATAGCCCAGTAGTTCTTACTTCCTCCAGCCTTACGTATTGCTTTATTTACGTTGCGAGGACCGCAGTTGTAGGCGGCAATTACAAGAGTCCAGTCTTTGTATACCTTATACAAATCTTTTAGAAATTTGGCGGCAGCTTCGCTTGCCGCAATAGGGTCGCGGCGCTCGTCAATAAATGAAGTTATGTTCAGGTTGTACTGCTTGCCAGTACCATACATAAACTGCCACAGGCCTGTTGCACCAACTCTCGATACCGCAATAGGGTTTAGTGCGGACTCTATAATTGGAAGATACCTTAATTCTATGGGGAGATCGTACTTGTCAAGTGTTTGTTCGAAAATGGGGAAGTAGTAATCGGTTAACCCTAATATCTTCTCGGCTACATGGCGACGTCTTATGGTGTACCATAGAATTGATGCTCTAACAACATTGTTGTAAGGGAGATCAATAAGGGATGGAACCTTCGCTAATCTTTTTATGAAAACGGAATCGGGAATATCAGAAGGAATTACGGCGTCGTTACCTAAGAAGTCTGCCGCAAGATTTGTCGTGTCTAAGGCGCTTTTGCTTGACCAAGCAAGAATTAAGCTATCCGCACTTTTTTCGTAGTGTTTTAATTTAACTTCATCAGGAGTGTGATACTTGTCAGGAATTTGCTCTGCCGATAAAGTTTTACTCGGCAATGCAGTCAAGCCACCAATCGTAATGGAGGTAGCAAGGATCAGAACACTCTTGAAGGTTGGCATAAAAGGTAAATTAAAAAGTTTCTAAAATTTGAAGGTTAGCTTCATTCCTGGAGCAAAAGGGTTGCTTTGTTGAGCTACCCAATAGCCATCGTTGACAAAAGTTGGTTCTATTTTTACTGAAAGGTTGTCGTCTATTTCGTAATCGTACAGGCTGGCATCTACGTTAGCATCAATAATGTTTAGAACGTAAAGTGCAGCACATCCGATTATTGCGTAATCTCGATTTCGCCTGTAGTAATCTCTTACAGATTTAAGCTGATCCGGAGAGCGTTTCCCGTTAAACTCATCAACTGTGTTTGCATCATTATCTGTTGCATAGTTGTAGGCTCTCTTGTATCTTTTGTATTCGCTTCCTGTAAACGATATGGCATAGCCAAAAGCAGTAAAACCTCCATATAGGATCGGTACTTTCCAGTATTTCCCGTTGTAGACTTGTCCAAGTCCCGGGAAAATGGTGGAAAGGATGGTTGCTTTTGTGGGCGAATGCTCTTGGTTGTCCTTAAAGTTAACAACGGCATCAGCAATGCTCAGTAAGTATATTGCGCTGGCGGCTCCGTAAGAAATATTTCGATATTGCTTATACCTGATGTAATGATTCTGTAGATCATTAAGGTTGTTGGCATCAGGAAGCCTGCCTCCAATGCTGCTGAAATTGCCATTAAAAGCAGCAAAGTTGGCTGGATCTGTTGTCGCTATTTTGTAGCGATTGTAGGTTTCCTTGTAAAGCTGATTGCTTCTATAGCCAATGTATCCAAATCCAGCGATACCCGCATAAAAAATGGGGATCTTGTAGTACTGCTTGTTGATAAATTGACCAGAACCTGGCAAAATAGCAGAAAGCCCCCACACCTTTATGGCTGTAAGGGAATCTTTTTTAGGTTGCTCTACGTTCTTGGCCTTTTGTGCAAATACCGGATTTTGCATCAGCAGGATGGTCAACCAAATAAGTCCTAAGATACTCTTTTTCAATGTTCGTATGTTAAGCCCTAAAGCAAGCCGTCTAGTTGTTCTAATTTCTTTAGGATTGTATTAATCTCTTTTTCAGATTTGAATCCTATGATAATCTTTCCACTTCCTTTTGCACCTTTTTTTATGTTGATGTCTGAAGTGAACATTTTTTCGAGGTGCTCCACAACTCTAAAGTAGGAGTCTGGGAGGTCTTCTTCTCCGTTTTTATCTTCTTCGTCCTTTTTGCCTTCTGCAATCTTTTTTACAAGCTGCTCTATCTGTCGAACCGATAGATCCTCCTCTATAATCTTACGAAGAAGATCCAGCTGCAATTCTTGATCATCAATGTTTACCAGAGCTCTCGCATGTCCCATTGAAAGAAGACGTTTGCGGATGGCAAGCTGCACTTCTGCTGGTAGTTTTAGGAGGCGGAGGTAGTTGGTTACGGTACTCCGTTTTTTTCCAACTCTTTCACC
Organism: Alistipes sp. ZOR0009; assembly: GCF_000798815.1. NCBI lineage: Bacteria > Pseudomonadati > Bacteroidota > Bacteroidia > Bacteroidales > Rikenellaceae > Alistipes > Alistipes sp. ZOR0009. Next base: position 2,789 of record NZ_JTLD01000031.1, read on the forward strand.
CAAAACTTCCTGGGTTAGCGAGCATTCATCAACAAGACGCTGGTAGCTTATGGCAACTTCGATAGCATCAAGATCTTCACGCTGAATGTTTTCAACCAACGCCATTTCCAGCATACCTTGGTCGTCGGCAGTGCGGACGTAGGCGGGAATAGCCTTTAAACCAGCAATTTTAGACGCTCTGAAACGGCGTTCTCCGCTGATGATTTGGTATTGGTTGTCGTCAACCTTACGTACGGTAATAGGCTGTATAATCCCAAGTTCTTTGATCGAAGCAGCTAACTCGTTGAGCGCATCTTCGTCAAAATGGGTACGAGGTTGGTACGGATTGGTTACGATTTTCTCGATTTCAATCTCGTTAATCAGCTCAGATTTTGGTAAAACGCTTTCGGTCGTTGGGGCTGGTGCCGTATTCTGGGTTGTAGAAGCCTCCTCTATAAGAGCGCCAAGACCGCGACCTAATGCCATTTTTTTACTCATGCTATCTTTGTAGAATTATTGATTGATAACGAATTATACGGTTTCTTTTTCTTGCTTTTTGGCCATAGCGGGATCGTTCTTTTGAAGAAGTTCCTTGGCCAAATTTAGGTAGTTGGTTGTTCCTGTTGAGGATGCGTCGTACAGAACAACTGGCTTTCCGAAACTTGGAGCCTCGCTAAGCTTAATGTTGCGCTGAATGATTGTTTCAAATACCATTTGCTGGAAGTGCTTCTTTACTTCGTCTACAACTTGGTTGGAGAGTCTTAAACGAGCATCATACATGGTTAAAAGGAAACCTTCGATGGCAAGCTGTGGGTTTAGTCTGCTTTGGATAATCTTAATGGTATTAAGCAGTTTACCTAAACCTTCAAGCGCAAAGTACTCGCATTGCACAGGAATGATAACAGAGTCGGCGGCAGTTAGCGCGTTAACGGTAATCAAACCAAGTGAAGGAGAGCAATCTATAAGTATGTAATCGTACTGATCTCTTACCTTTTCGATTACCGATTTGAGCATTTTCTCCCGATTAGGAAGGTTGAGCATTTCTATTTCAGCACCAACTAAATCAATATGAGATGGGATTAGGTCAAGTCCGCCTATCTCGCAGTTAAGTATTACGTCTTTGGCTTCCGCTTCATCAACCAAACATTCGTAAATGCTTGTTTTAATGGTGCGAAGGTCAAAACCGTTGCCTGACGTTGCGTTTGCCTGAGGATCGGCATCGATCAGTAAGACCTTTTTCTCAAGTACAGCAAGGCTTGCAGCGAGGTTTATCGCAGAGGTTGTTTTACCAACCCCTCCCTTTTGATTTGCTAATGCAATAACTTTGGCCATTCCCTAATATTTTTATATTACTGACTGCAATAATAGCAATAAAACTCTAAAATATGAGGTTGGCATTTCTACACTTTCATATTTTACAGCGATTGCTTAGAAATAGTTTCCAGGGCAAAGGTATTACTTTTTTTGAGCCCAGAATCAGTTGTGGATTTTGTGTTGATAACTCATCTTTTATTTTAACTTTGCTCGGGCTGTATTTAATACTGTTTTAAAAGATGGCAAATGACAAGTGGTTTGCGATAGTGAACCCTAAAGCTGGTAAGGGGCGTGCCGTGGTAGACTGGCCCCGGATTTCGTGGATGCTAACCGATGCTGGAATCGATTTTGACCACGTTTTTACTCAAAAAAAGTACCATGCTGTAGAGCTAACGGTGAGGGCAATTCGCAACGGCTACCGAAAAATCATATCGGTTGGTGGAGATGGTACGCTCAATGAAATTGTAAATGGAATTTTTATTCAGCAGGAGGTTAAGACGACAGACGTTCTGCTGGCGATGATGCCTTTGGGTATTGGAAACGACTGGATCCGCATGTACGGTATCCCTCGCACTTATGCAGATGCAACAATTGCTATAAAGGAGAGCCACTCCTTTCTCCAGGATGTGGGAATGGTGAAGTATTACGAGGCGAAGGTTCATCATACTCGCTATTTTGCCAATGCGGTGGGTATTGGGTTTGATGGGTATGTCGCTATTGGGTTTAATAGGTTGAAAGAGGCCGGGAAGAAAAGTAAGTGGCTTTATGTGATAAGCATGATCAAGTCGGTGCTTAGGTATAGGGCAACGAAGGTTGCTCTAAGAATCGATGATGAGAAAATCTCTGATGATGTCTATAGCATAACGTTGGGGATTGGTAAGTATAACGGGGGAGGTATGATTCAGCTCCCTAATGCTGTTGCCAACGACGGCTTGCTTGATCTTACTTTAATTCGAAAAATTAGCGGGCTGAACGTTCTTTGGAATATGCCTATATTATATAATGGTACTATCCATAAGCATTCTCGGATTACGGGGCATCGAGGTAAGGAGATTAGCATTCATTCAATCCCTCAAATTCCTATTGAGGTTGATGGCGAAAGTGTCGGTTATTCTCCTTTTGATATCTCCGTAGTGCCACGAGGAATAAACGTTGTTGTTGGTAAAGATTTTAATCCAGCCTTGTAATAAAGGTGCCATTACTCGGGTTGCTGTAATGGCGTTTTTCCTAATACTTCCTCTTTGAATGTTTTGAGCTCCTCAAGCGATATCCCATGGGAAATAAGAAATAGCATTCCTGGTATTGCTGGAATCATCATGTTGACGAACCAGAGTAAAACAGTTGCTAAGGCGGCAAGTGTTGCATCAATACCAAACATGGGAAAGAAAAGGGATGCTCCTGCGGCCCGTACGCCTAATTCTGTGAAGGAAAAGGACGGGATTGCTGCGTTTGCTAAAAAGGTAAGCGCGATGGCAAAAAACATTGGTTCGAACCTGACGCTAGGAGAAAAAAGTAGGAATATAAGCCAAAGCTGAGTGCAAAAAACGAAGTATCGGACTAAGGAGAGCGCAACAACGAGTAGCGCTCTGCTCATTCGAAGTTTTCCAATTCTGTTTTCGAAGAATCGCATGGCAAACCAAATGAGAATGGCGGCTAGCGCTACGATTATGAGTTGTGATATGGCCAATTTGAAAATGCCAGGAAGAGTGCTGCTGCTTATATGAATTAGCGCTAGAGAACCAAAAATGGCGGTCGCTAGCAGCTGCGAAAAAGAGCAGAATGTGGCTGGTAGCAGCCCTCTAACCCTGAATTTTTGGGGCAGCATGTAGCTTCTGGTGAAAGGATCGCCAATGCGGTTAGGCGAAACGAAGCCCCCTGCAATGCCACCAAGTACCTGTTTGAATGAATTTTTAAATTTCCCTCCGTATTGAGATACAAGTAGATGCCATTTTACCGTTTCTATAGTTAAATTTGCCGCTAGAAAAAGGGCTATTGCCGTGGTTAAGAAAATAATCACCCAGCCTTTAGTTGCCGTTATTTTGCTAAATGCAGCAAGAAGGCTGGCCGTTTTAATATTGTACACAAGCAGAACGATGCATAGAAGTGCGAATAAAAGTTTTATAGAAATGAGTATTAGCTGCTTTTTTTTATCTTTTGCAACGTTCATATGTCCTACTTGTGGGTTAATTGGCGTAATTTGCCACAAATTAAGTAAAAGAATTTAGATGAACTACGTTCGCCCTAAAAAGAATCTAGGTCAACACTTCCTTAAAGATTTGGGTATTGCCCAGCAAATTGTAGAGGGATTGAAGGCTGAAACTTATCAGCAAGTAATTGAGATTGGCCCAGGGATGGGGGTGCTTACTGATATTTTGTTGCAGCGTAACGATATTGAGCTGTTTGCTGCGGAGGTCGATGGAGAATCGGTCGAATATTTGAAGGTAAGGCATCCTGAATTTGCAAAGGAGCATCTGCTATTTGGCGATTTTCTTAAGATGAAGTTGGACGATTTATTTCCTCAAAAATTTGGGGTGATTGGAAATTTTCCGTACAACATTTCGTCGCAAATATTTTTTAAGGTGCTCGATTATAAGTATCAGGTAGACGAGGTGGTTTGCATGCTACAAAAGGAGGTTGCGGAACGGCTTGCCGAGCCCCCAGGAACAAAAACATACGGTATTCTTAGCGTTCTTTTGCAGGCTTACTACGATATAGAGTACCTGTTTACGGTTCATGAGCATGTCTTTAATCCACCTCCGAAGGTTAAAAGCGCCGTTATTAGGTTAAAACGAAATGGGGTAGCTAGTCTTGATTGCGACGAGGTGCTATTTAAGAAAGTTGTTAAGGCAACATTTAACCATCGCCGGAAAACAATTAGAAATACAGTTAAACAGTTTGTGGGTAAAGATTCTCCCGAGCACGAGCTGTACAATGAGCGTCCGGAGCAGCTCTCCGTGGAGCAGTTTGTGGCGTTAACGAACCATGTTTCGAAGTATATGATATAGAAAAAGCCCCTAGGGGCTTTTTTATTTTGTGTTAATGGCAACTACCGGGTCTAGGTTTGCTGCATTCATTGCGGGTAAAAGTCCGGATATGAATCCAATGACAGCAGATATCGTTAACCCTTTTACTAGATTGTAAATGGTGAGGGATATTGTAAAATCGGTGAATACTTGGTTTATGATCAAGGTGCCTAGGAATACCAAGAGAAGTCCGATGGCTCCTCCTGCAACCGCAAGAAGAACCGCCTCATAGACAAATTGAAGGAGTATAAATGATTTTTTAGCGCCAAGAGCCTTTTGGATACCTATGATATTTGTTCTTTCTCGCACCGACACAAACATGATGTTGGCAATGCCAAATCCTCCAACAATAATTGATAGCCCCCCAATGATGATTCCTCCTATGTTGATAGATGCAAAGATGGCATCTGCCGATTGGGTTATGGTTGCCATTTCGTTTAAAGAAAAATCGTCTTTTTTTATTGGAGGAGTGCGCCTTATTTTACGCATAAGCATTCTTATTTCATCCTTTAATTCTCTTAGGGCGATGTTTTGTTTGCCTTTAATTACAATATTAACGCCTCCTTCGTAGGTTTTTAAGTTTACCAGCTTTTGGGCGAACATTACGGGTATGATTAGCTCATCGTCGATGGAACTGCTGAACGGCATTTTACCTTCACGCTTGAAAACACCTATTATGGATACTTTTTGAGCTCCTATTTTGATGCTTTTACCAAGAGGATTTTCACCCTCAAAAAGATCTTTTACGATATTGGTTCCTACAATTGCAACGCCCTTACCGCTTCTTGATTCTAGTTCTGTGAAGTATCGGCCATTTTGGATGTCGAACGAGCGTACTTTGTTGTATGAGTAGCTGACTCCTGTGATGGTTGAGTTGCTGGTTGCGTTTTTTTTGTACTTAACGGGGAAAGATAGGCTCGCGGTGAAGCAAACCGCATCGGCAGTTTGCGACATCTCCTCTATTTTGCGGGCTTCCTCTATTTTGGGAAGTGGGCGCCTCATGTACTCCCACCAAGGGTAATCTTGGCCACCAACCCAATCCCACTTATCTATATAAAGCGTATTTTCACCTAAAGTAGCTATAGACTGTTTTACGTTGGATTCAAGCGAATCTAAAAGAGTGGATACGGAGATAATTGCAAAAATGCCAATGGTGATACCAAATAAGGATAAGAAAGTGCGTAGTTTATTGACAGATACAGATGAAATGGCAAAAAGGAAACTTTCTTTTATGATGTTTGCTTGTTTACGATATGCTGTTTTATACGACATGTTAAATCGTTCTTTGTTGAGTTCCCCAATTTAGTATAAAAGTTTTGAAAATTAACATTGCTATGGCATATTGAGTGTTAATGGAAGAAAACATAATCAGTAGGCGTTGAAACTCATAAAAGTTTGAATTACATGGTAAAAATTACGAAAAAAGATTCTTTAAAATCGTTTTAAAAAGGACAGATAATTATCTTTGCGAAAAAATTACTAAGCTGTGGAAAGTAAGAAAATTCGTAGTGCACTAATTTCGGTCTTTTACAAAGACAAACTCGATTTAATTGTTAAAGAACTATCTAGGCTGGGTGTTGAGATCTATTCTACAGGAGGAACGCTCTCGTTCATTAATGATTTAGGGGTAGAAGCAAAGTCGGTGGAATCGCTTACAAGCTACCCTTCGATTTTGGGAGGTAGGGTTAAAACTCTTCACCCTAAGGTTTTTGGAGGAATTCTTGCTCGAAGAGAAAACCCCAACGATATCCAACAGCTTGGTGAGTATCAAATTCCAGAAATTGACCTTGTAATAGTTGACTTGTACCCTTTTGAGGAGACTGTTGCATCTGGCGCACCCGATCAGGACATCATCGAAAAAATTGATATAGGTGGTATTTCGCTTATTCGTGCAGCGGCTAAGAATCATAAGGATGTACTAATTGTAGCATCTCGCGATCAGTACGACGATTTACTAGAAGTTTTAAAAAATGGAGGAGAAACTACTTACGAGCAGCGTCGTAAGCATGCCGCATTGGCTTTTAGCGTTTCTTCGCACTACGATACTGCTATATTCTCTTACTTTAATGGAGAATTTGGGCTTCCTGTCTTTAAGCAAAGTTTAGAGGGGGGTAAGCCTCTTCGCTACGGAGAAAATCCTCATCAAAAGGCGGCGTTCTTTGGTAACTTTGCAGATATGTTCGAGCAGCTGAATGGTAAGGAGGTTTCTTACAATAATATGCTTGATATCGATGCTGCAGTAGGCTTGATAAATGAATTTAATGAACCTACCTTTGCAATCCTTAAGCATACCAACGCTTGTGGCCTAGCAACTCGCGAGACAATTGAAAAGGCGTATGTTGATGCGTTTGCTTGCGATCCAGTATCTGCATTTGGAGGCGTGCTGATTGCGAATAGGCCAATAAACAAGGAAGCAGCGGAGGAAATAAATAAGTTGTTCTTTGAAGTTATTATTTCCGAAGAATATTCTCCAGAGGCATTGGATTTGTTAAAATCGAAGAAGAATAGAATTATACTAAAAGCAAAAACGTTTGCTCTTCCTGAGTTGCAATTCCGCTCGTTGTTAAATGGTACGGTGGTTCAGGAACGCGATACGGCCGTGGAAGAGTTGGGCGATATGAAGGTCGTTACCAATGTTGCTCCTGCCAAATCGGATGTAGACGATCTTATTTTCGCGAATAAGGTGGTTAAGCATTGCAAGTCTAACGCTATTGTTTTAGCAAAGAATGGACAGCTGTTTGCGTCGGGTATTGGCCAGACTTCGAGGGTTGACTCGTTAAAACAAGCTATAGAAAAAGCTAAATCGTTTGGATTTTCGCTCGAAGGTGCCGTACTTGCATCGGATGCGTTCTTCCCATTTGCCGACTGTGTCGAGATCGCTCACAAGGAAGGCATTCGTTCGGTAATTCAGCCAGGAGGTTCGGTAAGAGATAACGACTCTATCGAATACTGCGACGCCAACGGCTTGGCAATGGTATTTACCGGCGTAAGACATTTTAAACACTAAAGTCAGAACAAAATAAAGAGAGTAAAATATGGGTTTGTTTTCATTCCTAACACCTGAAATCGCTATAGATCTTGGTACTGCAAATACCATTATCTACTATAACGATAAGATTGTTGTGGACGAGCCCTCAATTGTTGCCATCGACCAAAACACTGGTCGATTAGTAGGAATTGGGAACTCTGCTCGACAGATGCATGGAAAGACTCACGAGAATATCAGAACAATTCGTCCTCTTCGCGATGGCGTTATTGCAGACTTTAAGGCTGCAGAGATGATGATTCGTGGGATGATTAAGATGATTAATCACCGTAGCCGTCTATTCCCCAACAACCTTCGTATTGTAGTTTGTATTCCTTCAGGGTCTACCGAAGTGGAGGTACGTGCGGTTCGCGACTCAGCAGAGCATGCTGGTGGTCGTGATGTTTACATGATTTATGAGCCAATGGCAGCCGCAATTGGTATTGGACTCGATGTAGAGGCTCCCGAAGGCTGCATGGTTGTAGACATAGGTGGAGGAACAACTGAGATTGCTGTTATTGCACTTGGTGGTATTGTTTGCAATAAGAGTATTCGTGTTGCAGGGGATGGATTTACCTACGACATTCAGGCATACATGCGCTACCAGCACAATATTAAGGTGGGTGAGCGTACTGCCGAGGATATTAAAATCGCTGTAGGTTCGGCTCTTCCTGAGCTTGAGCATGCCCCAGACGATTTTATAGTTCGTGGTCCAAACATTATGACTGCACTTCCAATTGAGGTACCGGTTTCGTACCAGGAGGTTGCTCATTGCTTGGATAAATCTATAATGAAGATAGAAACAGCAATTCTGGAAGTGTTGGAGAAGACTCCACCCGAATTGTATGCCGATATTGTAAATCGTGGTATCTATCTTGCAGGTGGCGGTGCGCTACTTAAGGGCTTAGATAAGCGCTTGACAGATAAGATTAACATTCCTTTCCACGTGGCAGAAGATCCACTTCACGCAGTGGCCAGAGGAACAAGCATCGCTCTTAAAAACGTAAATAGGTTCTCATTCTTGATGAGATAGAACTTCAAATAAGCTATGGGTAACTTACTGAGGTTCTTTTTAAAATATCAGGTTTTTTTACTTTTTCTGCTGTTAGAGGTTTTATCAGTAGTTTTATTAGTAAACAACTCCTATTTCCAAAGAGCAAAGGTAGTAAGATATACAAGTGATATGGCCAGTGTTATCAATGGCCATATCACTAGTTTTACACAGTACCTTCATCTGAAGGAGGTAAATACCTCTTTAGCCGAAGAAAATGCTCGCTTAAAAAATAAGCTCGATTGGTATTTGTCGAAGGACACAACCATTCGTGGAAACAGGATTGACTCTACAAGAGGGTTAAACTACTCGTACCTTAAAGCTGAGGTTATTAACAACTCAATTAATAAGCAGCATAACTATCTCGTTATAGATAAGGGACAGGTAGATGGAATTAAGCCCGAAATGGGAATCGTGACAAGCGACGGTATTGTTGGAGTTGTTTTGTCTACATCAAAAAATTATGCGAATGTAGTTTCCATGCTTAACCAAAATTTTAGGGCCAGCGCCCGGTTGAAGCATTCGGAGTACTTTGGCTCTCTAGCATGGGATGGCAAAGATTACCGCTACATGAATCTTTCTGATATACCACAACACGTCAAAATTAAGGTTGGAGATACCGTCGAAACGAGCGGCTACTCTTCCCTGTTTCCTCCGGGGGTATTTATCGGATTGGTGGAGTCGTATAAAGTACAGGGAGGTAACTTCCTTCAGCTTAGGGTTAGGCTGAAGATCGACTTTAAAAAGCTTCGCTATGTGGATGTGGTTACCAGCTATCGTAAGGAAGAAATTCAAAAGTTAGAAAGCGCTGTTCCAAATGAATAATAATATCGTAAAATATTCGCTTGTTTTTGTGGCATTGGTGCTGGTGCAGGAGTTTGTATTCAACAATATCGAGCTCAACACCTACATGAATCCTTACGTTTACGTACTTTTTATTTTGATTCTGCCGTTTAGCATCAACCGCTCGGTGATGCTGCTTCTCTCTTTTTTGCTTGGGTTTTCTATCGATATGATGTCTGGAACATTGGGATTGCATTCGGCCGCATGCGTGGCGATTGGCTACATACGTCCTTTTATCCTTTCGATATTCATATCGCGCGAAGATTTTGAGCAGGAGGTGGCGCCAACAATTTCGGCCTACGGGCTAATGTGGTTTATTCGCTATGCTGCAGTGCTGGTGGTGATACATCACTTTATACTATTCTCGTTGGAGGCATTTACGTTTGTTGGATATTTCACAACGCTTGTAAGAATTTTTCTAAGCTCGTTGTTATCGCTATTCTTTGTGGTGCTTAGTGCGTACGCTTTCTCAAAACAGTAATTTAGGAGAGGTTATAGAATGATAGGTGGAAGCTTCAATAGGAAGTATGTTATTGGCATGATGATTACCGTAGTTTCACTGGCAATCATCTTGCGTCTTTTTTATATTCAAGTTGTCGATCCGTCCTACAAGGTTACCGCCTCCAATAACGTGCTGCGTTATATCACCCAGTATCCATCGCGCGGTTTGATTTACGACCGTAAAGGGGAGCTGCTGGTATGCAACGAGGCAGCCTACGATTTGATGGTAATTCCGCAGCAGCTAAAAAGTTTCGATACGCTGGAGCTTAGCCGCATTATTGCAATGCCAATAGACCAGATCAGAACAACTATAAAGGCGGCAAAGAAGGATTCCTACTACCGCCCTTACGTTTTTGCCAAGCAGGTATCTGCATTTACCTATGCAACCTTGCAGGAACGGCTTTACAAATTTCCCGGATTCTTCGTTCAACCACGTACGTTGCGTACCTACCCGCTTCGCATGGCCGGCAATCTGCTCGGTTATGTTGGCGAAGTAAACGACGCTATCATCCAAAAGGATTCCTACTACAAAATGGGAGACTACATTGGCGTATCGGGGCTAGAGAAGGGGTACGAGGAGGTTTTGAGAGGAAGAAAAGGCGTTACCATTTCGTTGGTTGACGTGCACAATAGGATTAAAGGATCGTACCAGAACGGGCGTTTTGATACGCTTGCCATACTGGGAAAAAATTTGGTAGCTTCGATTGATGCGCAGCTACAGAATTACGGCGAAAAGCTGATGAAGGATAAGGTGGGGAGCATTATTGCCATCGAACCTTCGACTGGGGAGATTTTGGCAATGGTGTCGAGTCCGGATTACGACCCAACCGACTTAACAGGACGAAATAGAAGGAAAAACTGGGCTAGATTGGCACTCGATCCGCTAAACCCAATGTTTAACAGGGCAACGCAGGCGATGTATCCTCCCGGATCGACCTTTAAGCTGCTTAATGCGCTAATTGGTTTGCAGGAGGGGATTATTGACGAGAATACCAGCTGGGGTTGCGGCGGCGGTTTTGCCTACGGAGGCCGGGTGCTTAAGTGCCACGCCCACTACTCGCCCGTAAATGTGCTAGGGTCGATACAGGTTTCGTGCAACACCTTTTATGCACGCGAGTTTGTAACCATGATTAACCATCCCAAATACGGTTCGTCGCACCACGCGTACGAGGTTTGGACGAAGTACCTAAACGAATTTGGTTTGGGACGCCATCTCAATTCCGACATGAAGTTCGAAAAGACGGGGATTGTACCAAGTGCGGGCTACTTCGACAAGCTGCACAAGGGAAGATGGAACGGATATACCATCGTTTCGATGGGGATTGGACAGGGAGAGCTTGGGGTTACGCTGCTACAGCTTGCCAACATGACATCAATAATAGCCAACCGAGGCTACTACTATATCCCTCACGTAGTAAAAGGAATTGAGGGGCACGAAATTGATAAGCGATTTAAGGAAAAGCATTACGTGAGCATCGACCAGTCGCACTTTAACACCGTAGTGCAGGGTATGCGCATGTCGGCTACGGGCGGAACATCCCGAATAGCAGACATCCCCGGCTTAGAGGTTTGCGGAAAGACTGGAACGGCTCAAAATCCAACCGGAACGAAAAAAGACCACTCGGTGTTTGTTGGGTTTGCCCCCATGAACAACCCGAAGATTGCCATTGCCGTTTACGTGGAGAACGCAGGGTTTGGAGCCACCTACGCGGCGCCAATTGCCAGCTTGATGATGGAAAAATACCTGAAGGATAGCGTTTCTCGACCTGCATTGGAGGAGAGAGTTACGGCATTGAACTTGGCAAACGATATCAGGGCGGTATTTGCAGCCCAAAAGGCAAAGTACGACGCCAAGATGAAGGCCCGCAAGGAGCGTGAAGACTCGATAAAGCGTGCTCAGTCTCAAAAAAATCAGTTCATTCGTCCTGTAAAACAGGAGGTGGCACCTCAAAAGAGGCAAATATTCCCCGGTGTAAAGCGAAATCCAACTCCAAAAGTAGTGAGCGGTGAGAAAAAATAATACAATAACAGGAAAGCTCGATTGGACGACCATATTTATCTACCTATTCCTCGTATTTTTTGGATGGTTGAATATTTATGCGGCTGTTTACAACGAGGAGCATGCAAGCATATTCGATGTTACGCAGAAGTATGGCGTTCAGATGATCTGGATTGGTGCCGCATTCGTTATTGCGCTTGTGATAATGCTGCTGGATACGCGGCTTTTTTACGCCTTCTCCGAAATTTTTTATGGATTTACCATATTACTCCTGCTGCTGGTGCTAGTATTGGGAAAGGAGGTTAACGGGCAGCGCGCTTGGTTCGAGTTGGGAAGCTTAAAGATTCAGCCGGCCGAGTTTGCCAAGGTGGCAACCGTGCTGTTGCTCTCGCGGGTGATGAGCGCGCACAATTTTGTGCTCAATACGCTTGGCGGATACCTAAAAGTGGCTGCCGTATTGCTACCTCCTGCCGCATTAATCATGCTTCAGCCCGATACAGGATCGACGCTTGTTTATGGAGCGCTTATTATCCTACTATATAAGGAAGGAATGCCCGGATGGGTGCTGGCCGTTACCATTTCGACCGCCGCTCTGTTCATATTTTCGCTGCTGTTTGATAAGGTTTACATAGTAATTGCCTTAACGGTTGGAGCGTTGATGTTTTCGGGCTACGTGTACCGTCGGAACGGCGTTGCGGCGTCTATTGCGCTGGCTATTGCGGCCTTATCGGCGGGCACATACTTTATTGCAGAGGCATTGGGCTACCCAATAGAGCTGTACTATGCCATTGCAGGCTGGTCGGTGCTGGCCGCATTGGTAATGCTGGTGCTTAGCTTTACGCGCCACATCAAGCGCCTTTGGCTGGTTATCGTTATTGTAATAGGCTCGATAGGGGTAAACTACTCGGTTGACCTTGTTTTTCATAAGGTGCTAGCTCTTCACCAGCAGAAGCGTATTAACGATCTGCTCGGAATAGAAAGCGATCCGTTGGGATGGGGTTACAACGTGAACCAAAGTAAAATCGCCATCGGTTCGGGAGGTTTAATTGGCAAAGGATTCCTTCAGGGAACGCAAACCAAGTACAACTTTGTGCCCGAACAGAGCACCGACTTCATCTTCTGCACAATTGGCGAGGAGTGGGGCTTTGTAGGATCGCTGGTTATTGTTGGATTGTTTACGCTGCTATTATTTCGCATAATGCTTATTGCCGACAGGCAAAGGGAGCCCTTTGCACGGATATTTGGCTACGGCGTACTCGCGATATTCTTCTTCCACTTTGCCGTAAACGTGAGCATGACCATCGGATTGGCGCCCGTAATTGGGATTCCGTTGCCGTTTATTAGCTACGGAGGTTCGTCGTTATGGTCGTTTACGATGTTGCTCTTTATTCTTCTGAAATTTGACTCTTCGCGATTTGAGTAGCCGCCAGCTCATTTATTGGTAGCGCATACTTCTTATTAAGATATACGGACAGATCGCCCAGCAGCTGGTAAAAGTGTTGGGCGATTTCCTTTTCATGGCTTTTCAGCACCATTATTGCCTGCTGATGGTTGTCCGGAAGCGACGTATAGGTGGACATGATGGAAAGCGCCTTTTCGATACCTTTAAGATTGGAGTACGAGTAGAGCCGATTGCTCTGTATCATGAATGGCAGGAACTCCTTAACCGGTGTAGGCAGCACCCGGAAGTTTTTTATGAGGATCTTGTAAAAGTTTCGGGTAAAGCGGCGAAGCGGGGTAGGGTGCCAGTCGTTCCAATTCTTGGTAAGTATATGATCAAAGGCCATATCCACAATAACACCGGCATATCGGCCATAATCTTTGCGGAAAAGCTCGCGCGTAGCCAAGAAGGCGGGGTGAGCATCCATCGTGGCGTCGATATCGCGGTGGATGAGGATGCCTTTTTGCACCTCGTCGGGGTACGATTCGTGCTTTCGGCCCTTTACATAGTCGCCAATAAAGTTGCCAATGGCAAGCTTCTCATTTTCGCCCGAGAGGTAGATGTGTCCAACAAAATTCATGGCCTATTTTTAGGTATCGAAACGGAAAAAGTGGCGAAAGGTTTAAAGGCAGCCGGTACGGGCGTGCTGTTTTGGCCTGCTGGCGTAAAATCAGCAGGCACCGGGATAAAATTTCTCCCCTAATCGAGGGCTGCACGTAGCTTCTGCTCCCAATCGAGGACGTTTCGGCTTCGTTCCTTGAGCCTTTTGGCTGGCGTTCCGGAGTAAATGAAAAATTCGTCGCAATCGCGGTTAACTAAGCTCATGGCGCCTACTGCGCAGCCCGCACCAAGGGTAACACCAGGAAGAATGATGGAGTTGGAACCCACAATAACGTGCTTGCAAAGCGTAACGTCGGCATGTTTTACGTTGGTGTACTCCGACGAAACGGTTGGGTTGGTTAAAAAGTTGCCCGAATAGTCGTCGTTGCTCGAGTAAATGGCCACCCGCGACGAGATGCCCGAAAAATCTTCGAAGGTAACCTTTCCCTCGCCCATGATGGAGGAGTAAACGGCAATGTGCACGTAATCGCCAATCTCGATGCCGCCTTTACCCGCCGAAAGGACGCAAAAATCGTCGATGCGCACGTTATTTCCGATGGAGATTCTCGAAATACCGTAGAGGCTTGCCTTTCTGCTTAGCTGCACGTTGTTTCCAACCGACTTAAAGCCCAATTCTGCCAGCTCTTCTGCACTGTAAAATGATGTCATGGTAGCTACTATGTATTGCGTTAACTTTTTTTGTAAAGTTAGCGTATTGCATCGAAAAAAGGAGAATTTTATGGCGTTAAATATTACGTGGTTACGCCTACAACCTGCTAATATTGGGCTACGAATGCGAAATTTTAGATAACGAGCTATCTGGTTGAGCCGTATGTAGCGTTGGGGTGGAGGTTAGAGACTCTACAATGACTATAAATGAGGTTGGTGTGTTGTAATGTGTTGAAAAACAATAGTTAGTGTGCTATTTTGAACTTGCTGGTAAAAAATAAATGATACGAGTGTATAAGTAAATGGATGAAGTGAATATATAAACGGTATAGCTGCTCGAGTAAATATAAAAGAAGCATAAAGAGGAGAGCCAGTATAGAATATTAATGAGCAGGTGCATAAAATAAATGGTTTGATATTATAAATAAGTGAGGCAGGTGAATATATAAATGAGCAGGGTGAGCGAATAAATAGGTACTATGTGTAAAGAGATGAAGAAAAAAGGGATATAATCAAACAAAATGAGATAGTCGGAAGTTACTAGTAGTAAGTAATTCGAGCAAAAGGCCTTGGTATTAACGGCAACTGATGCAGAAACGAGGACGCGAAGCTAATACTTGCAGTAAGGGCAATGCTCGGAAGTAGGAATCCTAAAAAAGGGGAGCTTATGAAACGAAGAATGAGGACAACCTTAGACCTTTGTAAGCGGGTAGTAGCCATTGCAACGTACGATGCAAAAATTGCCAGCAATCCAGGTGTTAGGCTTTCGGTGGGGCGTATAGAAATGCTGCTAGGCACAACAGATAGCGCACAACCCTACCTTGCAGGCAGCAAGCACTGTTTTACCGCGCAGCGGCGGGCGCTGCGAAGCGAGCTGCTCGGAGAACTTTTTCTTTTCGGTACCCATCTTAAGTCGTACGCGCTTCAAATTTCGGATAAAAAGATGCAGGGGGTGGCGCATATGACAAAAACATCGCTGCTTAAGCTTCGCGACGACAAGCTGCTGGAAAAAAGCAGCAGCATTAGGGCTTTGGCAGCGCAGCATATGGAGGCGCTAAAGGAGCAGGGCATAACCGATGCCGACGTGGAGCGCCTTACCAGTGCCGCCGATAATATATCGAGGTGCTTTGCCGAAAAAAGAGAGCACAACACTAGCTTCGGGTTGGGGCGGCAGTTTTCCGTAACCTTAATACAGCAATTAAAGGAGGAACTACGGCTGTTAGATGTCCACATGCTGGCCGCCAAGGCAAACAATGAGGCCGTTTACCAGGAGTATGCCGCCATCCGATCCCAGATGCGCCATCAAAAGCGGGGCGGGCTAAGCCTCCGAATGAAGGTGGTCGACAGCCAGATGCAAAACCCCTTAAGCAACGCAAGCATTCAAATTTTCAAGGACGAGAAGGGGCTACTTTTTGATAACCTAAAGGCCGGAAACGCTGAGGTTGATCTTGCCGAAGCGTTAGCGTACAAAAAAGTAACCACGCCTAACGGTCTTGCCTACTGCCGAACGATGGAAGATGGCAGCTATACCGCGCTGGTATCGATGTTTGGCTACAATCCGGAGGCGGTGCGGATTTTTATCAACCAAAACAACACGTTTGTGCTGCAAGTGGAGCTGCAGCGCAGTAGCATAGTTAGCTAGCGGTAAGCTATGGCTTGTAGGGCTGCAGGTAGTTGTAAAAAATGGTGATGCACGAGCAAGTTTTGTGAGCTGCGTACTGGTAATGGCTCTTGTATGCTCTATTTACGGCTACTGGGAGCAGCTTGTGGGCGTCTTCCTCTTCGGTATACGCCTAAACTGACATATTGGCATGTGCTTGTAGTAGATTTTAGCTTAGGTTTTATGCCGTGGTGCGGCAATTGGATAGGACAAATTGTCCGAGCTGTTTTTCGCTGCCTGCTGTTGAGCTGGCATGGGGTGCGGGCACTTTAGAATCATCGTTATCATATAAAAAATACTACTCGTAGCCCATCGTGGATTAAGGCGGAGGGTAAGCAATGGGCACGCAGCAGCTATATCCTGCAGCGCGGTATTAAAAATTGGTCACCCAGCCGCTGTTTTGGGCGTATTGCGGTAGGTTGGCCGTAGCAGGCGCTGCTGCAGCTTCCATGCAGGCGGCAGCATGGGGCGCGCTCATCAAATCAAAAGCAACATCAAGGGCGTATATGTATTGATAAGCTAAAGTAGTTAGTACATATTACGTATTATGAAAACAGGCGTATACGTATTTTACGGGTGTTTTTATGTTTTCTTTTATTCGATACTAAGCATGGTAATCAGCCGATAGCTTTAAGACTACATCGAACATATTTGGATCGACATCGTATGGTGAAAAAAAATATGAGGGGTTTGATTAAAAAATGTGCGTTAAAATATTGGTGTTTGGTTAACAATTTTTACATTTAGGAATCTTTTTAAAACATATTGTAAGGAGGATAAAACCATGACTAAAAGAAATGTTATTATTATCGGTGCCGCCGGTAGAGACTTTCACAACTTTAACACCTTTTTTCGGGATAATGAGCAGTACAATGTAGTTGCATTTACCGCTGCTCAGATTCCCGATATCGATGGAAGAGTTTACCCCTCAGAGCTAGCAGGAAAACTTTATCCCGCAGGTATTCCAATTCATCAGGAGCAGGATCTTCCTAAGCTCATCAAGGAGCTAAAAGCTGACGATTGCGTTTTCTCTTACAGCGATGTAACCTACAATAAGGTTATGGGAATGAGCGCGCTTGTTAATGCCAATGGCGCCAACTTCATGCTACTCGGACCAAAGGAAACAATGATTAAAAGTACGAAGCCTGTGGTTGCCGTTGTTGCTACCCGTACCGGATGCGGCAAGTCTCAAACATCGCGTAAGGTGGTAGAGTATTTAATGGCAAAGGGATTGAAGGTTGTGGCCGTTCGTCACCCAATGCCTTACGGCAATCTTGTAGAGCAAAAGGTGCAACGCTTTGCAACGGTTGAAGATCTTAAAAAACATAAGTGTACGGTAGAAGAAATGGAGGAGTACGAGCCTCACGTAGTTAGAGGAAACGTAATTTATGCAGGCGTAGACTATGAAGCTATCCTCCGGGCAGCAGAAAACGATCCAGATGGCTGCGACGTTATCCTTTGGGATGGTGGAAATAACGACTTCGCCTTCTACAAGCCAGACCTAACTATTACCGTGGCCGACCCACACCGTCCCGGCAACGAGCTAAGCTACTATCCAGGCGAGGTAAACCTTCGCATGGCCGAGGTAGTTGTTATCAATAAGATGGATTCTGCCTCGCCAGAGGGAATTCAAACCGTACGCGAGAGCATCCGTAAAGTAAATCCCAACGCAATTGTTGTAGATGCCGCATCGCCAATTCAGGTAGACAACCCAGAGCTAATCAGAGGCAAGCGCTGCCTAATCGTAGAGGATGGTCCAACATTAACCCACGGGGAGATGAAAATTGGAGCCGGAACCGTTGCCGCACGCAAGTTTGGCGCTTCGGAAGAGGTGGATGCACGTCCATATATCGTTGGAAAGCTTAAGGAAACTTACGCAATCTATCCAAATATTGGCGCGATACTTCCAGCAATGGGTTACAGCGAGCAGCAGCTCAAGGATTTGGAAGAAACAATCAACAATACAAACTGCGACACTGTAATAATAGGTACGCCGATTGATTTACAGCGTATCATAAACATTAAGAAGCCTTGTACACGCGTTTACTACGATTTGGCTGAAATAGGCAAGCCAGATTTGAGTGGTGTACTAAGCCAATTTGTTACCGAGCGAGTAAACAAAAAGGTGATGGCTTAGTGCGTTAGGTTAATAGGGCGAGGCACCGAGAAATCGGTGCCTTTTTTACGACAAACGGCTTAGCATGGGCTACAACGGGTAAATTTTTCGCAACAAATGGCTTTGCAAAGCCACAAATGTCGAAATATACTGCATTGATGGGCTTTGCGAAGGCATAAAGGGTTTTTGAGTTACCTCTTTTTTTATATTTTTATGCAAAACTTGTTAAGGGATGAAACGCACTATTAACCTATACCTATTCTTCCTACTTCTGCTCTCGGGGGTAGGCGTTCAGGCACAAGATTCGTTAAGTATTTCGCCACCTAAAAGGCTAACATCTGATATGATTGCCTTTATTTGGGGAGATACCGTGCGTGTAAACATTCGTAAGGTAGATAAGGAGTATGTAACCTACTCGTTAGAGGGAGAAAGATATCGACAAAAGACACAAAAGACTAATATCACCTCGCTTTTCTACAAAGATGGGCGGGTGGAGAAGTATCCAAACCAAGTTTTTAAAAGAAAATTGAGTGAAGGCGCTTCGAAAATCAAGGTTACGAACTCGGATGAGGATGTGCAGATTTATCGGGAGATAGCAGAGGTGGAGGGACGCTATGTTGGGTACGAAAGCTTTACCTACACCAACTCTTTTTTAGAACGAATGGCAATTGATAACCTAAAGGAGATTGCGTTTAAGAATGATCCGGCTGTGCGGGTGCTGCTAATCAAAAAGGTAAGCATAACTAGAGGATATGGCGAGGGACCGTCGGCCGTGGTAACGGCAGTGGCCTACACCCGATAGCTAGAGAGGCAGCTGCAAAGGGAACAAAGCATCAGAAAAACGAAGTAGGAAACAAAAATACTCGAAGAAGTATGGCCGCACGCCTAATGCGGTGCAAGGATATTTAAAAGGCCCATAGAGTTTGCTCTATGGGCCTTTCTGTTTTTACTATACGTATGCTGTAATACGTGATGTCGGATTCAGGGATTGCTTCTCCCGTGGTGTTTACTTCGCCTTGTCGGCAGGGTTTTTCTCGAACTTATGTATGGCCAGCTCGCTTAGCTTGTAGCTTAGGTATATCATTACCGGCCAGCTTAAGAACCAAAGAATTTCGCTTAGATATTCCATCGCATTAATTGTTAGTAGGTGTGAGTTTCATCTTTCATCTCCTGAGCGGTAATCTGCTTCCTGTTCATGGCGCGCCAAGCATACCAAATGTAGGCAAGTACAAAAGGAACAAGAATGGAGACAATGCTCATGGCCTTAAGCGTGTATGGGCTCGAAGAGCTGTTTACTAAAGTAAGAGAACTTTGTAAATCGGCCTGCGAAGGGTAGTAAGCGGTGTTGTTGTAGCCAATGCTGAGCAGAAGTGCCAGCACGGTAAGTACGGTTCCTAGTCCTGCAAACCAGATTCCCTTAGTATTTTTTTGAGCGATTATGGTTGAGATGATGCCCCATAGTACCAAAACTACGCCAACTAGCAGAATAACCAGCAAGATTGGCATCTGAATGAAGTTAAGGAAGTACTTGTATGGCTCCATGTATACAACTTGGGTGTCGGGGTTAACCGCAAAGCCCTTGCTTAGGAAAATGGCAGCAAGGAAGCCCAAGAAAGTAAGTACAAATGGAATGGCATTGATAAGAACCTGCTTTTTGGAGCGCTCGAAGATGGTTTTATGATCGATGCTGTTGATTAGGTACAGCGCACCCAACGTACGAGCAAGGAAGAATACCGCCAAACCAAGAAGAACGTTACGGTAATCGGCCACGGCTTCTAGCCCATGCCAAGCGTTGGCCCAACGCGAGATGGTTGGGGCTCCAATATTAGCAAGGTTCATCTTATCTACAAAGAAGTTGCCTCCCGTAAATAGGGTTGCCACGGCAGCACCAAGCAGAATGGTTCCGAAGAATCCGTTAAGGAATAAAAATGCCTCGTAGGTTTTTTCGCCAAGGAAGTTGCCCGGTTTTTTTCTGTACTCGTACGAAACCGCTTGGATAACGAAGAAGAAAAGAATGGCCATCCATACCCAGTAGGCGCCACCAAAGCTGGTGGAGTAGAAAAGAGGGAAGGAGGCAAAGAAGGCACCACCAAAGGTAACCAGAGTGGTAAAGGTAAATTCCCACTTCCGACCAAGGGAGTTAACAATCATGGTCTTTTCCTCGTCAGTCTTACCAATTCGGAACATGAGCGTTTGGCCTCCCTGTACAAATAGAAGGAAAACCAAGATGCTTCCTAGAAGCGATACAATGAACCACCAGTATTGCTGTAAAAATGTATATGTAATTTCCATATTAATGTCCTCCTTCTGGTCCTTTTTTGATTTGCTTTAGCATGATGCGAATTTCGGCCACAAGCAGTAACGTGAAAATGGCTGCAAATAGCGAGAAGGTGATCATTACCGAGCTGGCATCGATGCGAGAAACAGCGGCAACGGTAGGCATGATATCTTGGATAACCCAAGGCTGGCGTCCAACCTCAGCAACGATCCATCCAGACTGCGAAGCGATAAATGCGAGCAGGATGCTCCATGGACCAACCCACAAAAACCATTTTTGCTTGGTGATGGTATCCTTAAGTGCGAAGATAAGCGCAAGCAGGAAGAATAGGATGAAGAAAAATCCTAACGCAACCATTATATGGAAGGTGTAGAAGGTTAGCGGAACATGGGGGACTATTTCTTTTGGATTGTTTAGGTAGCCATACCCAAAGTTCTTGAAATTATCCGACAGGATCTTCTTTTCTACGGCCGCTTGCGTAGTATCACCAGCCTTAACTGCTTTACGATAGTTGCCAAAAGCTGTAATTGCGGCCTTACCGCTGGCAATTTTCTCTTCGGTTGATTGCGCAATGACGCTATTGCCTTCGGTATTGGTGTGCATGTAGCCACCTTTAATAATATCGTTGATGCCAGGAACGTAGGCGCTCGAATTTCCGAAGCTTAAGATTGAAAGGGCGCTAGGAATCTCAACTTTAAACAGGAATGGATCTTTATTATCGCCAACCTGCTTGCTGTGATCTAGAATTCCGAATGCAACAAGACCAGCATTTGCTTTACCATCGTAAAGACCTTCCATTGCAGCAAGCTTCATGGGTTGTTTATCGGCTACTTGCTTTGCCGAACCATCGCCTGTTAGCGCAATAAACACCGAAGTGATTAATCCAAACACGGCGGCAACAACAATACTCTTCTTGGCAAATACAATATCCCTTTTCTTTAGAAGATACCAGCAGCTGATGCCAATAACAAAGGCGGCGGCGGTTACATATCCCGAAGAAATGGTGTGTAAAAACTTATTCATGGCAACGGGCGAGAAGAGCACGTCCCAGAAGTTGGCCATTTCATTTCGCGCGGTGTCTGGGTTAAAAGTCATACCTGCAGGATACTGCATCCAGGCGTTGGCAACCAAAATCCAGAGTGCCGAAAGGTTTGCGCCGATGGCCGTAAGCCAGCTCGATACGAGGTGGGTCTTCTTCCCAACCTTATTCCATCCAAAAAACATGATGGCAATAAAGGTCGACTCCATGAAGAAGGCCATAATTCCTTCGATGGCAAGCGGTGCTCCGAAGATGTCTCCCACAAACCAGGAGTAGTTAGACCAGTTTGTGCCAAACTCAAATTCGAGGATAATGCCGGTTGCAACTCCAATGGCGAAGTTGATGCCAAAAAGAGTCATCCAAAATTTGGTTGTCTTTTTCCAAAATTCATCACCAGTCTTTACGTAGAAAGTTTCCATTATGGCAACCAAAAACGATAATCCTAAGGTGAGAGGTACAAATATCCAATGGTACATAGCAGTAAGAGCAAATTGCGCTCTCGACCAATCTACCAATGATACGTCGATGTTCTCCATAGTTCTTCTATTTTTTAGGTGTCGTAAGCTGTTCAATTACATACTCGCTGCGCTCTTTGTCGCTGCGGAAATTCTTTTTCAAGATGTTCGGAAAGAAAAAAATCTTCATAACAGCAAACATTATGAAGAGCTTAAGCAAAATTATAGCCCAAAGCGTCTTTCCCAACTGCATATTCCTAAATCCATCGTAGTAGAACCTGAATATTCTCATCAGCACGTTGCCTCTACTTGATGATTCCATACAATTTGTGTGTTAATTAGTGTTAGACTAAAATAACACTTAATTGGGATGTTTGTTTTATGAAGGAATAAATTTTTGTATAAAAATTTTCGGATGCAAAAGGGAGTAGGGGACGGGCTAAATATTTAGCGGAGAATTCGTAAAGCATTTCGCAGGCTGGCGAATGAAAAAGTTTCTCTAGATTGGATCTAAACAATAGTAGCGTCTTCTTTTTTCTTAACAACAAATGGCTGTAAAAGGGAGGCTTGTAAGCCTTCGCGAGCCACTGCTGCTATCGCTAGCCGCAGATCGACAAAATTTAAGATGTTAAATTTGTCGTATCTTTGAACCTCGAACGATTTTTTATGACGATTGATAAAATAGAGCGCACGATTCGCGAATTTTCGGAGGCGGGAAAGAAGATGTTTGCAACATCATCATTTCAGACGCACAGCATTCCGTTGTTGCATATCATTAGCCAAATAGATAGTACGATTCCGGTTTACTTTATTAATACAGGCTTCCTGTTTGCAGAGACGGTTGCTTATAAAAATGAGATTGCGGATAGGTTGCAACTGAATATTCTGGATACAACGCCAGTTGTGACGAAAGCAGAGCAGAAGGATCGTATGGGAAGGTTCTTCTTTGCCAGCGATCCGGATCATTGCTGCTTTTTGAACAAGGTGCAGCCGCTGGAACCGGTGATTGCTAAGCACGATGTTTGGATAAATGGGGTGCGAGCCGATCAAACCGACGTACGGAAGTCGTTTAAGGATATAGAGCAGGTACGGAGCAACTTTGTACGCTTTCATCCAATGCTAGATTGGACGAAGCAGGATATTTATAGGTACATAAGGGAGAATAATCTGCCACGCCATCCGCTGGATATGTTGGGTTACTCGAGTATTGGATGTGAACCCTGCACGCATAAGCCTCGTTTTGATGATGACGAGCGGAATTCGAGATGGTTTGGGTTAAAGAAGACGGAGTGTGGGCTTAATACCACTTTAATAAACAAGGAGGAAAGTAGGTGAAGGTAGTAATTACAGGCGCAGCAGGTTTTGTTGGCTCATTGCTTGTTGTGGAGCTGGCAAAAAATAGAAATGTACACGAGGTTGTAGCCTACGATAATCTTTCGAGCGGCTCTTTCGACTATTTATTTTCATCCTTCGAAGGAAAAAGCAAAGTTAGAGTTGTTTTGGGGGATATTTTGGATGGTCGGAGCTTAGATGCTGCTTGTTTAGGGGCAGATGTGGTTGTGCATTCGGCAAATATAAAGCTGGCAGCCGACCCTCATCAGTTCGATCAGGTAAACTGCTGGGGAACTGCCGAGGTTGTTGCTGCTTTTGAACGCAGTAAGGCTTCGAAGCTGCTAATGGTAAGTAGCATTGCAATATTTGGAACGGTAAACAATGCGGATGATCTTAAGCCAAACCCAGCGTCGCCCTACGAGTGGTCGTTGCTAAGAGCGGAAGAGCATGTGATGCGATTGGTTAAGCAGGAAAGGGCCGTAATCCTACGACTTGGCGATTTGTGTGGAGTTGTTCCTTCGCGGATGGCCTCATCGCGCATAAACTCGTTGGTGTTTAGGGCTGCAATTGGCGATAAGCTGGATATTTTTGGAAGTGGCGATGCTGTAGTAAATATTACCGACGCAGAATCGGTAGCTGCTGAAGTAAATTGCTTTTTGGAAGGAAAACTGAAAAGTGGAGCGTACAATCTAGTTGACTACACGCTGTCGTCGTTGGAGTTGGTAGATTCTATTAGAAACGAATACCCTGAGTTGGAGGTGATATTTGTTAGCCATCACTACGATTCGAAAGGAATACCAGTGGCAAAGTCGGGAGAGTTGTGTAGCTCTTCTGGTGAAATATCAGCCGCTATAAAAAAAATAAAGAAAGCCCTTTTGTAGGGCTTTCTTTTATTTATCAGAAACGATGTAGATTATTCCGTCTTTTGATTTTCCTGTGTTATCTTTAAGAACGAAGGTGTACATTCCTGCTGCTAGCTTATTCCCATCGGTAGTTTCTCCATTCCATTCGAAGGGTGTTTTTTCAAACTTCTCCTCAAAAACAGGGCTGCCACTTTTACTGAAAACATTTAGGGTAAATGGAGCTGTTCCATTTGTAATCGCGAAACTGTAGTTGTCAGAAGGTTTTGTAATCGTAACTGTTAAATCAGATTTTTCCTCTTTAGAGCATGCAAACATAGCAATGCTTAATAGTATGAATAGCAGCTTTTTCATTGTTCTCTTTTTAGGTTGTTAAATGTTTTCTGTAAGCTTCTGGACGACCCTAAAGTTATTGAAAAATTCTTTTGCAAAAACACGCAATACCGTATATGTCGGAATGGCAAGGAGCATTCCCAAAACACCAGCAATGCTTCCCGCAATAAGAATTACAATAAAAATTTCGAGCGGATGCGCGTGTACGCTGTTAGAGTATATAAGCGGTTGGAAGACGATGTTGTCGATAAGGTGGACGATTGAGAAAACAATGGCAATGTAGATGATATGGTGTACCATCTCGGCCATTGTAAATACATCGATGTTGGTGGTAATAACGAGGAATATCCCAACAAAGGTTCCTATAAGAGGACCAATGTAGGGAACAACATTGAGTACTCCTGCGATTAATCCAATAACCAACCCTTGGCTCATCGGAACGCCAATAATTCTTAATCCTAGCGTAACGAGAATCATTATTAAAAACGATTCTGTTACAATTCCAATAAAGTAGCGCATCAGCAGCTGCGATACGGCATTTAGGGCACGAGTTACATTTTCCTCGTACTTGGTGGGGAAAACAAGAATAACTCCCTCGAAAAATAGGCTTTCGTCTTTAAGGAAAAAGAAGGTGATGAAGGATATGGAGAAAATGGCTATAAAAACGCTACCAACAAACCCTGTAAATCCGCTAAAAATGCTCGAAATGGAGCCAATGCTTACTACCGATTTAACCTGATCGGTTAGTGATTGCTCTAGATTCAAGTTTTTTGCATCGGGAAGGTATCTGGCAAGTCCGTCTTGGAAACTTTTTAAAGTTGGCTGGAACTCCTCGATAAGTGAGGAGACATCCAAATTCGATAGCTTGTTGGCTTCTTCGACAAGAAGGGGAATGAACGTTTTAAAAAAGATGACGACAACGAGCCATATTAGCGCGAGGGTTGCTCCTGCA
Organism: Alistipes sp. ZOR0009; assembly: GCF_000798815.1. Lineage (NCBI taxonomy): Bacteria > Pseudomonadati > Bacteroidota > Bacteroidia > Bacteroidales > Rikenellaceae > Alistipes > Alistipes sp. ZOR0009. The sequence continues at coordinate 28,259 of NZ_JTLD01000031.1, forward strand.
CAAAGCCATTTAGGAATTTTGAATTTCCCGAGCTTAATCTTCATTAGTAAGTTTACGAGCGGCTTTCCAATGATGGATAGGACTGCAGCAATAAGTACGTAGGCAACAATTGCTTTAAAGTACCAAAGTAAAAAGATGATGATAGATGCTACGGCAGCAATTAGGATATACCTCGCAAGTTTATTCATCGTGAGTAGTTTTGTACAAATATACGAATTAACCGTCTAAGGAGCTAACTATTTCAGGGAGCATAAAAAAAGGGAGATTGCTCTCCCTTACTTTTTATGCGTTTAAACGTTACTTCAACTTTGCAATAACCGTTTGGCCGCCTGTTGTCTTTTGGTTTAACTCTACGTTTATTTCAGTCCCAATGGGGAAGAAAAGATCGACACGTGAGCCAAATTTGATGAAGCCCATTTGTTGGTTTTGCTCAATCTTTTCGCCCTCTTTTGCATAACAAACGATGCGGCGAGCAAGAAATCCAGCAATCTGACGGAGAAGGATCTGCGACTTGCCGTTGTTTAGCACGACGGTTGTTCTTTCATTCTCGGTAGATGATTTAGGATGCCAAGCAACCAAAAACTTGCCATGGTGATGTCTGAAGTAATCAACAACACCTTTGATGGGATACCAGTTGATGTGCACATTCCAAACGGACATGAAAATCGAAACCTGTATTCTTTCATCCTTGAAGTATTCGCCCTCAAAAGTCTTCTCAATAACAACAACCGTTCCGTCAGCAGGAGCATACACAACGCCATCATCGGTTAGTTGTGGACGGTTTGGGAAGCGGAAGAAGCGAAGTAAAAATAGGTATAGCAGAGAAAAAACTACTATTCCCGCTCCGTATACGTAGATAGGAGTAAAAAAGTAGAGCAGAACCAAGGCCACGACTACTAAAATTAGCGTCTTAAGCAGCATTGAATGTCCCTCTTTGTGAATGCGCATATACTACGGCTATAATTGGTTAAACATAAACATAAGATAAACAAACGCGGCGGGTGCAGCTAATAAAATTGCATCAAATCGATCGAGCATTCCACCATGTCCTGGGATAATGTTACCAGAATCTTTAATGCCTAAACTTCTTTTAAGCATAGATTCTACCAAATCTCCAAGGTCTGCAAATATAGAAACAACTACGCCAAGTCCAACCCATACTTGCAAAGTTAATCCAGAAAAGCCTAATTTTCCAAGTGGCGCAACGTGAGGGTATAAGTAGAATAGCGCTACGCTCATTCCAGCCGTAAAAACAATTCCTCCAATAATTCCTTCCCAGGTCTTTTTGGGCGAAATTCGTTCGAAAAATTTGTGTTTACCAATGGCCATCCCTGTAAGGTAGGCGAAGGTATCGTTGGTCCAAACTAGAATAAAAAGCGCTAGTATGTAGTAGTAGTCAAAAATAACGCCATCTAAGTTGGAGAACTGAAGGAAAACCAAAAAATTAAGAATGGAAAAGGGGATTGCAATATAGAATACCCCCAGCAGAGTCATCGCAACGTTGGTAAAGGGGTTGGATTTATTTCTAAATAGTTCGGAAATAAATATCCCAATGTAAATAAGAAGCGGGAAGGCTAGGTATACCACATCCTGATACCCTCCGAATGCAAATACGAAGAAGGAGATGAAGGTCCCAAGGCCTGCGATTAGTCCCAATGAAAAGTTGGGTGCAACGCCACTCTTCTTTACTATATTGAAAAATTCATTGAGCGTTAACCCAATGATTATAAGCATGAGAAGAAGGTAAGTTTCGTACCCTATTATTATTCCTGAAACCAAAATTGCTACAAAAACAGCCCCACTTAGGGTTCTTGTTGTAAGGTTGTTAATTTTCAAAACGGTTAACTATTATTTTGCTGTTCAACATTATCTTTCTAAAGGTAAAGAACGAAAAGAGGTGATATGGCTAAAGCCATATCACCAGTTATGTTACTCTTCTTTTGATTCTTCTACACTTGAAGTTCCTTCTGCTAACTCTGCAGGCTTGCTTTCTTCTGCAGGCTTTACGCTTAGGATTTCTTTGGCTCCTTTTCTTTTGCCAAAGATGTTTTCGAGGTCTTCGCTAAATATTACCTCTTTTTCAAGAAGGAGTTCGGCAAGTTTATTCAAGCCTTCTCTATTTTGTTCTAGAACCTCTTTTGCCTTGACATAAGCAACTTCTATAATGTGCTTTGCTTCGGAATCTATGAGCTCTGCGGTTTTTTCGCTATATGGCTTTGCTAAGGCGTATTCATTTTGTCCCGACGAGTCGTAGAAGCTGATGTTGCCTAGTTCCTTGTTCATTCCGTAGTAGGTAACCATTGCGTATGCTTGTTTGGTTACTCTTTCAAGGTCGTTAAGGGCACCTGTTGATATTTTTCCAAATACGATCTCTTCAGAAGCTCTACCTCCTAAGGTGGCCGACAGTTCGTCCATTATTTGCTCGGTCGTGGTAATTTGTCGCTCTTCTGGTAAGTACCATGCAGCACCCAAAGCACGTCCTCGAGGAACAATGGTTACCTTGAGAAGAGGGTTGGCATATTCTAGAAGCCAAGATACCGTTGCATGGCCTGCTTCGTGGTAGGCGATGGTTTTTTTCTCATCCTGAGAAATTATCTTGTTCTTTTTTTCGAGTCCTCCGATGATGCGATCAACGGCATCGAGAAAGTCTTGTTTGTCTACCTGCGCCTTGTTTTTGCGAGCTGCAATTAACGCTGCCTCATTGCATACGTTGGCGATATCTGCACCTGAAAATCCAGGCGTTTGCTTTGCTAGAAAGCTGGTGTCTAATTTGGCATCGAGCTTTAGCGGGCGAAGGTGTACCTTAAAAATCTCCTCGCGCCCATTAAGATCTGGGAGTTCTACGTAGATCTGCCTGTCAAAACGACCTGCACGAAGTAGCGCCCTGTCTAAAATATCTGCACGGTTAGTTGCAGCAAGGATAATTACACCGACATTTGTGCCAAAACCATCCATTTCAGTTAGAAGTTGATTTAGCGTATTCTCGCGCTCATCATTTCCTGAAAAGTTGGCATTTTTACCTCTAGCACGTCCAATCGCATCAATTTCGTCAATAAAAACGATACATGGAGCCTTTTCCTTTGCTTGCTTAAACAGATCGCGAACACGTGACGCTCCTACACCTACGAACATTTCCACAAAGTCGGAACCCGAAAGAGAGAAGAATGGTACGTTTGCCTCGCCAGCAACTGCTTTAGCCAGCAATGTTTTTCCTGTACCAGGAGGTCCTACAAGCAGAGCTCCTTTAGGAATCTTTCCTCCCAGTTCGGTATACTTTTGAGGGTTCTTTAGGAAATCGACAATTTCCATGATTTCAACTTTCGCTTCATCTAGGCCAGCAACATCGTTGAAATTAACTCTTACATGGTTTTCTTTATCAAAAAGTTGTGCTCTCGATTTTCCTACGCTGAAGATGTTTCCACCACCACCGCCAGCACCCTTGGACATGCGTCTGAAAAGGAAAATCCATACCAGAACAATTAATCCAACGTACAGGAGGATAGAAATGACATCGCCAGTCCAGTTTTTACTGTTGTCGAATGTTATGGTAACTTGCTTATCAGCTGGTAATGTTTTTTGGTACTCGTCCAAACTCTTTTGGAACTCGTCTGGAGATCCAATTGAGAAGTAGAATTGCGGGCCTGCTTTTGAGGGCGACTTGTAGGAATTTGTGGATTCAAAGTCCTTTTTGTAGTTGGCAATTCGATCTTTTTTTAGGTAAACATCAACTCTACGCTGATTGCTAACGATTACCATTTTTTCGACATCGCCTTTGGCGAGCATCTGGATTTTTACTTTTTGAAAGTTGGTTTCTATTGGACCACCTCCGCTGTAAAATAGGTTTAGCCCAACAAATGCTAGCGCAATTATGGCGTAAATCCAGTAAATACTAAATTTAGGACGAGGTAGCTTGCTGTTACCTCCCGATTTGCTGTTGTTACTCATGTTGTCTTTGTCATCGGTGTCAAAAAACGCCTTGAATCTACCAAATATGGGTAGTAAAGCCGTGGTCTCTTTTTCTATTGTTTTCCTAGTTTTGTTCATAGCTTACCCTTTTGGCATCTGCCCAAAGCTCTTCTAGTTTATAAAAATCTCGCTGTTCGGTCTGGAAAACGTGAAGAACGACATCTCCGTAATCCAGCAATACCCATAAGCAATTTTCGTACCCTTCGCTATGCCATGGTGTTTCTCCAAGTTTTTCGAACACTTTGTCATGAACTCCGTCGGCAATTGCGCCAACTTGTGTTGTAGAGTTGGCATTGCAAACAATGAAATACTGGCAAACTGCATTTTCCAACTCTTTTAGATCAAGGCAGACAATAGAATCTGCCTTTTTGTCATCTGCGGCTTCTATGATAGCATTCACTAAATCGCGGGTAGTGTGATTGGCTATAGGGCTTTTTACCATTAAACAACCTTCTTATTTATTTTAACTTACAAATGTACTGATTTATAATTTAAAAATGCCTGAGGGCATCGTACTATACCCCCATTAATCGACAAAGAAACAAAAAAAAACAAAATAAAGTTTAATACTTTTGTTCGACCAAATATGTTATATGGCTAGTTATTTTACCAATATGGACAATAGTGTAATCGGATGTGAGGTAGTTTACAACCCGATTACCGAGTCGACCAACTCTTTAGCAACAAATGCTTTAGCAGGAAAAGTGGCTGAAGGAATAACCTTTGTCGCTGATTATCAATCGAAGGGCAGAGGACAACGAGGAAACTTTTGGGAAAGTGAAGCAGGGAAAAATCTTACATTCTCGGTGTTAGCTTACCCTTCTTTCTTGGAGATATATGATCACTTTTACCTTTCAAAGGTTGTTGCAAATGGGGTTACTGAAGCTCTTCTTGGTTTGAATGTCGAGGCGCGAATAAAGTGGCCTAACGATATTTATGTTGGAGATCTCAAAATTGCCGGTATTTTAATTGAAAATGGGCTGATGGGGATCTCTCACTCGCATAGCATTTGGGGGGTTGGCTTAAATGTTAATCAGAGAATTTTTAGAAGTGACGCTCCTAATCCAACTTCGCTAGTAAATTTGTTGGGAGAGGAGTTGGATAGAAATGAAGTGCTTCATGCAGTGCTCAGGTGCATGAATGGCTGGTATGAGCGGTTAAAAAAGGGTCTGAAATCGGAAATTGATGAATTTTACTTTGCAACTCTTTTCCGAAAGGACGGTTTTTACGAGTTTGAGGTTGACGGCATTCCGTTTAAAGCAAAAATTAGTTCGATAGAGCATACCGGTGAGCTCATTCTAGAAACGGAAGAAGGCGAACTTAGATCGTTCGCCTTCAAAGAAGTTTCGTTTATTATTTAGGCTATCGGCTAAAGGCCATTGCAATTTGATCGGCCATTTGGTCGATGCCTGTTTGTAACTTGCCTTTTAGCATCATTTTCATCATGAAGTTTAAATCGGCATGAACTGTTAGCTTCATACGGAGGTCGTATGGGGCTACCTCTTTGAGCTGGATCCAGAAGAAAAATTCAAAGGGGACTTTCCCATCACCTGTAATTTTTAGTGTTTTGAAAGGCTCTTTTTCTACAAATTTTAGTCCAACATCAAACCCTTTAATTTTAAAGTGGCAGGAGTCCTCGTCGGCGGTCCAGTCGGTTAGCTGGCCATCTGGAACCATGGTTGCCATCTGGTTGAAGTTTCTGAAATCCGAGAGGGTCCGAAAAACGACCTCGGCCGAATTTCTTATCGAAACAACTTTGCTTTCAATCTCTGTCATTTTTTTCTTACTTTCTCCATTTATCGGGGGCTGTTCGCCACTCCTTTAGGTCGTTTAAATCTTTATCTTGGATATAATTCGATTCTAGTGCGGCGTCAATAAGCGCGTTGTAGCAGCTTAAGGTATCTACTTTAAGATTTGCCTTTTGGAAGTTTGCTTCTGCGGTGGCGAATCCGTAGGTAAAAATGGCAACCATTCCGAGTACCTCAACGCCTGCTTCTTTAAGAGCTTCTACTGCGCTTAGGCTGCTTCCTCCTGTAGAAATAAGGTCTTCTATGACTACTACCTTTTGCCCTTTGCTGTACTGTCCTTCAATTTGATTACCTAGCCCATGCCCTTTGGGCGCAGAGCGAACATAGATGAATGGTTTTTGCATTTCTTCGGCAACGAGCACCCCGTGAGCAATAGCACCAGTGGCAACCCCTGCAATAAGTTCTGCCTCGGGATACTTTTCGTTGATAAGTTGCGCGAAAGATTGGTAAATTTGCTTGCGGATAGTTGGGTATGAAAGGGTAACCCTGTTGTCGCAGTATATTGGCGAATTCCAGCCAGAAGCCCAAGTGAAGGGCTCGTTGGGGCTTAATTTTACCGCCTTGATTTTGAGTAAACTCTGGGCGATTTCTTTTTCAACGCTTGTCATTATGAAGAAAATTTATTTTAATAATCGCTTTATAGGGATTACAGATCTAGATGATTGCACGCAGGACTGTAGCGTGGAGCAAATTACTGTAACCGACTACAAAGATATTCCAAATCTTATAAAATACTTTGAAGAAAGTCCAAGCAAGGAGGCGCTAATTTTAAAAAGTGCCGACAAGAAGGCTTTGTTTGAGGCTTTTTCTGGTAGTTTTAAAAGAATTGACGCCGCTGGTGGCGTCGTTTTTAATGGTAAGGGCGAGATATTAATGATTAATCGCCTTGAAAAATGGGATCTTCCTAAGGGAAAAGTTGAGAAAAAGGAGACGGTTGAAGTTGCCGCAGTTCGAGAGGTGGAGGAGGAGTGCGGTATTTCTAACGTGATATTGGAAGATTCTATTACCACTACGTATCATGTGTATTTTTTTAAAAATGTGAGTGTTTTAAAGAAAACCTATTGGTATCAAATGCGGTATGAAGGAGTAGAACCGTTAGTCCCTCAAATTGCGGAAGATATAGTTGAGGCAGTATGGGTAGATAAAAATGAAGTTGACCAATATTTGCAAAATACTTACGAAACTATTAGAGATGTCTTTAGGCAATTGAATGTTCGAAAATGAGAAGATTGGAGAGTAAATGATTTAACAAAAGGATTTCGTAACCATAAAAAGAAAGCCAGAATAAAATCTGGCTTTCTTTTTATAGCATGTCCTTATTTTTTAGCTGATTTATGAGTAGGATCTCTAGTTTTTCTCGAGGAGATGGTGCTGGTGATACCTCCATTTTTCCTTCTGGGTTGATAAGAAAGTAGGTCGGGTAGGCTCTGACGTCATATCTTGTAATAATGTCGGGGTTGGTGCCATAATGGACAAACTTCCACTTGTAAGGCTTGTTTTTTACAAAATATTTTAGGTCTTCTATGTCTGGGTCAGTGGAGATGGATATAATCTCTACTTTGTTTCCGTACTTTTCGTGAATTTTCTGCAGTAATGCAAAATCTTGTAGGCAGGTGTAGCTGTTGATAGAGCAAAAATTCAGATAAATGAATTTGCCTTTAAATTGATCTAGTGATACTGCTTTTCCTTCAACATCGTACAGCTTAAGCATAGGAGGGAAGTAGCCTGGTAGAAGTTGTATTACCTTGTCTCTTATGTTGGTTGCAATGTACTTATGTTCAGGAATTGTTGATGAAAAGTAAAGCGAATCGAGTAGGATTAGTAGGTTTTTGCGAGAGAAGTTGTCTTCGTAAAATCCGTCATGAATTCCCTTCAGGATAACTAACTCTTGGAGCTTGTTATCCCTTAAGATGCTGTCCTTTGCTAATACTTTTTTCAATCGGGTTAGGCTTGCAGCCCCAATGCTAGAGCCTACATTGTCTTCTTTAGAAGGATTGTTAAAAAAGAGGAAGTATCTATCGTATATCTGGTTAAATAGTTCCATGTACGACGGATTTTGGTATAGTATTGGCTTTTGGCTAAAGTACTTATCCGAAATCCTCTTCGATTTATACATCATGGTTAGATGTTGAATGAGCCCGAATCGGTATTTTTTGTAGGCATTAAAATAGGGGTTGTTTTCTTTTCTACCTATTGTGTCGAGGCTATAGATCGAGGTGTCTGGAGTTGCTTTCCCTTTCTTCTTATAAATTTCTTGGGCTATTGCACTAAACTCTTGGTTAAAGTTATCGTCGAAGATAGCCGTTAGGTAGTTGATGTCATTTTTCGGGCAGTTTGCAATTCCTAACTGTATGCTTTCCTCCTTGAAAAATGGGTTTAGGCGATCCTCTTCGGTTTTGGGGATTTTAGGAGGTAAGATGAGGGTGTAGCTTTTGCCAGGTTCCGCAAAAAAATAGCCACGTTGTGCTCCTAACCCAACAAAAACGAAGGTTGGCTCAACAACCTTAAGCGTAGTGCTGAAGGTTCCTTTCGAATCAACTTTTATTCTGCTAAGGCTTTCTTCGCTATAGGTGATATAGTCGCTGTAGGTTTTAAAGAAGAGGCTGTCGCCTGCATAGGTAGCGGCACTACCTTCAACTCTAGTTTTTTGCGCATAACCTATAGCCGAGAGGAGTGTCAATCCTCCAAGAAAAATTATTTTAAGCATTACTCTTTTAGGTATTTTTTTATGTCTAGAGCAGTTGGAACCAGCTGACTAACATCTCCTTCGTTTTTGATAATTTCACGAACGATGGTGGAGGTGATAGGCGTGTGATTGGTAGATGTAAGTAGGAATACAGTCTCTAATTCGTTGTTTAGCATTTTGTTGACCTGACCTATTGCTCTTTCAAATTCAAAATCGGCCGAAGTCCTTAAGCCTCGAAGAATAAACTTCGCGTTGATTTTTTTGCAAAAATCGACGGTTAATCCTTCAAAGGTTACAATTTCAACACGGGGTTCATCTTGAAAAATATCCTGAAGCATTCTCATCCGTTGATCAAATGAAAATAGGTTGTTTTTACTTGTATTCTGACCTACGGCTACAACTATTTTATCGAAAAGTTTTAGGCCTCGAAGCACAATAGACTCATGTCCAACTGTAAAAGGGTCAAAAGACCCTGGGAATACGGCAATTTTTTCCATTATTTTACGTATGGTGACTCCTACAAATGTAAAAAGTTCGAAGATAATCCTCGAACTTTTCTATTTTTTTAAGCCTAGCGGCTAATCCAACTTTTTAGGTTTTTTTACTTGTTCGTTGATAAGTGCAAACTCTAGCGCTTCATCAATCGTTTCCATATAGTGGAAGGTTAATCCTTTAATGTACTCATCCTTAATTTCATCTATGTCTTTTCTGTTTTCGACAGAAAGCATGATGTCGGTAATTCCTGCTCGTTTGGCCGCAAGTATTTTTTCTTTTATGCCACCAACTGCAAGTATTTTTCCTCTAAGGGTAATTTCGCCAGTCATTGCTAGCGATTTGCGCACCTTACGTTGGGTAAAGGCGGATGCCAGAGCAACGGACATGGTTATACCTGCCGATGGGCCGTCTTTAGGAATTGCACCTTCAGGTACGTGAATGTGTATATTCCATTTTTCGAAGATTTCGGGGTTAATGCCCAACTCGTTGCTGTGCGATTTGATGTACTCAAGTGCAATAACCGCGGATTCTTTCATCACATCGCCAAGGTTTCCTGTTAGAGTTAACCCTCCTTTTCCTGGGCTTAGGCTTGTCTCTATGAAAAGAATCTCTCCCCCAACTTCTGTCCAGGCTAGTCCGGTAACGACACCTGCAAACTCGTTTCCTTGGTATAGGTCTTTCTGGAATCGGGATGCACCTAGTATTTTTCTGATATCCTCAACAGAAAGGGTTGTGTTGTACTCCTCTTCGAATGCAATATGCTTAGCCACGTTACGAACAACCTTTGCGATGGTTTTATCTAAAGATCGAACTCCAGATTCGCGAGTGTATTCATCGATTATTGTTTCAACCACCTTTTTAGGGAATTTCACCTGCGATTTTTCCACTCCGTGCGCTTCAAGTTGTCGAGGGATAAGGTGCTGCTTGGTTATCTCGTACTTTTCTTCAGCAAGATATCCGCTAACTTCAATCATTTCCATCCTATCTCGGAGTGCTGGTGCAATGGTTCCAATGTTGTTGGCCGTTGTAATAAATAGCACTTTAGAAAGATCAAAATCGACTTCTAAGTAGTTGTCGTGAAACGAAAAATTTTGTTCAGGATCAAGAACTTCGAGTAATGCAGATGCAGGATCTCCATGGAAATCTTTCCCTATTTTGTCAATCTCGTCAAGAATAATGACAGGATTGGCATACTTGGATTTTTTTATTGTTTGGATAATGCGACCGGGCATTGCTCCTATGTAGGTTTTTCTATGACCTCTTATTTCTGCTTCGTCGTGCAAGCCTCCCAGTGAAATTCTGCCATATTCGCGGCCTAGCGCCTTGGCTACGGATTTTCCTAGTGAGGTTTTTCCAACTCCAGGAGGTCCGTAAAGGCATATTATGGGAGATTTTAAATCTTTTTTAAGTTTTAAAACGGCAAGATGTTCTAAAATTCGTTCCTTGACTTGATCTAAGCCAAAATGATCTTCATCAAGTACCTTTTTAGCTCGTTTTAGATCAAAATTGTCTTTCGAATATTCGTTCCATGGTAAATCGAGCATAAGTTGGAGGTAGTTCAACTGGATCGAATACTCCCCAACGGCAGGGTTCATGCGCTCAATTTTTGCAATCTCTTTGTCGAAATGCGCTTGTACTTCTGCGTTCCACTTTTTGGTTTCGGCTCGCATCCTTAGATCTTCTATCTCCTGATCTGTTGGGCTACCTCCCAGCTCATCTTGGATGGTTTTCATCTGCTGATGAAGGAAGTATTCTCGCTGCTGTTGATCTAGGTCGAACTTAACTTTTGCCTGAATGTCATTTTTTAGTTCGATCATTTTAACCTCCTTAGAGAGGTACTGAAGTAGCGTCAGGGCGCGCTCTTTTAGCGCGTTTATTTCTAGCAATCTTTGCTTATCCTCATTTTGAAAATCGGAGTTGGAACAAATGAAGTTCACTAAAAAATGGGGATTGTCTATATTCTTTATTGCAAAAGAAGCTTCGTTGGGAATATTGGGCGATAGCTTTATGACTTTAAGTGCAAGGTCTTTTACGGAGCTTACAATGGCATCGTAATCAGTCGCAGGAGGTTCTGGTTTAGATTCCTCTACCGGAGTTATATTTCCTAGTAAGTATGGAGATTGTTGCACTAGCTCGTTTAGAACAAATCGCTTAACTCCTTGTAAAATAACGGTCGTACTACCGTCTGGCATTTCAAGAATCTTGATGATCTGCCCAATTGTTCCAATTTTGTATAGATCTTCAAATTCCGGATCTTCAACTTTTGCGTCAATTTGAGAAATGGCTCCAACCAGCTTGTCTTTAGTGTACTGCTCGCGAACAAGTTTTAGTGATTTTTCGCGACCAACGCTAATTGGTATTACAACTCCAGGAAATAGGACTGCATTTCTCAACGCCAAAATTGGCAGAGGTGAAGGGATATCGGCGCTTTCTATTTGCATTTCGCTATCGTTTGCGATAAACGGAATGAACTCATTGTTATCTTCGGTTGCGCTTGAAAGCAGCAAACTTTCGAGCGATATATCTATTTTGTTACTCATATCGTGTTATTACGGTTGCTGACAATTTGTCTGTAATGCGATGCTTTTATTTGATGGTATTAACAAGGTCAATCACCATGCCAAACTTAAAAGGAACGATCGGATTTTGTCATTTCAAAAATGGAGTCTAATATCTCCTTGTCTTCATCGGTGAGTTCCCTTTTTCGGCGTGCTAAGGTAGCGCTAATTGCTGGCAGGAAGTTGCATTTCTTGTACGTGATAAATCCTTGGGTTCCACCCCATGCAAAGGATGGTATTATGTTACGAGGGAATCCAGAACCAAAAAAGTTGGTGCAAACACCAATTGAAGTTCCTGTGCTGAACATGGAATTTATGCCACTTTTGCTATAATCTCCCATTATGATGCCGCAAAATTGAAGACCTGTTTGAATAAATCGTTTTTGGGAGTAGCTCCACACCTTTACTAGCGCGAAGTTATTTTTAAGATTTGAAATGTTGGTGTTGGCTCCAAGGTTGCACCATTCTCCTATTACGGAGTTTCCTAGATATCCGTCGTGAGCTTTATTGGAGTAGCCTAGGATGACACTTTCAGATATCTCTCCTCCAACTTTGGAGTGTGGCCCTATAGTTGTGCCTCCATATATTTTAGCTCCCATTTTGACGCTAGAGCCATCGCAAAGAGCAAAAGGGCCGCGAATTAAAGAGCCTTCCATTATTTCTGTAGATTTCCCAACGTAAATTGGACCTGTAGTGCTGTTTAATGTAGCACAGGTTATTGTTGCGCCTTCTTCAACAAAAATGTTGTTGCCAATTACTTTGTTAGATGGGCATATTGCTGCGCTTGTTCTGCCTTTTGTCAGAAGTTGGAAATCTGCCTGTATCTCCTGGCTATTTAACGCGAAAATATCCCAAGGATGGGTGATTTTTGAAATTTCGCCATCAAAAGTCTTAGGTTGAAATTCGTGAGTTTGGTCAAATTTGAAATTGGAGGCTTGACTTTTAGTGCATTTTGCAGCAATAACAATGTTTCCCTTGGTAAGGATCTGTCCAAGTTCGAGTGTTTTGATGGTACTAACTAGTGACGCAGATGGCAGTATAGACCCATTAACCAGCAGATTTTCTTCTTCCACTACTGGGACATACTTTTTTGAAAGGTACTCTTGCGTTAGATACGATGATGTTGGACTGCTAAGATGTAGTTCCCATTTTTCTTGAATGGTAAGAATCCCTATTCGGATATTCGCCACAGGACGAGTAAAAGAAAGAGGCTTAAGTGTTTGCCAAGAGTTGTCGTCAAATAGAATAATTCCCATATTTTCAAAACTTAGAGACAAAGGTAAACAAAAAAAGCCCCGCGAGCGGAGCTTTTTTGACGTATAGAGTAAATACTACTTCTTGTTGTCGTAGTGCTTCTTGTAACGGTTCATGAACTTATCTACGCGACCAGCAGTATCGATAAGCTTCATCTTTCCGGTAAAGAAGGGGTGAGATGCGCTCGAAATTTCAAGTTTGTAAAGTGGGTACTCTACACCATCAATTTCGATGGTTTCTTTTGTGTTGATAGTTGACTTAGTCAAAAATACCTGCTCGTTTGACATGTCTTTGAATGCCACAACGCGGTAGTTCTCAGGATGGATACCTTGTTTCATTGTATAAATCTTTTTTACTCTTCTCTGTCTTTTCTAACGGCTTGCAAAGTTATATACTTATTTCCAAATAACAAAACAATTAATGGCTGTTTTGTTTTATCTCGAAAAGAAGCTCGTTTTTTGCCTTAGTAGAATGGTTTAATGCTAGTCCCTACGTGAAAGTTTTGCTAAAAGTTTTAGTATTTCAAGGTAAAGCCAGATTAGGGTTACCATTAGTCCAAATGCGCCATACCATTCCATGTACTTTGGTGCACCTGCTTGCTCTCCTTTTTGAATGAAATCAAAATCTAAAAGTAGGTTTAGAGCTGCCACAATTACGATTACAACGCTAATTCCAATGCTTAGTGCGCTGCTGTCCATCATAAAGCTGGTGTTGCCTCCAAATAGGCTAACAATCCATGTTATTAAATAAAATAGCGCTATTGCTCCTGTTGCTGCAATAATTCCAACTCGTAACTTATCCGTAACCTTTATAATTCCTGTCCTATAAATGAAGAATAGGAGGAATGCAACGGCAAGTGTTAGTCCTACAGCATTAATTACAATTCCGTGAAACTGAGCTTCGAAAACTGCAGATATGGCGCCTAGGAATAGTCCCTGCAAGATAGAGTAGATTGGCGATAGCCAGCTGGCTGTTTTGGGGACAAATGAAATGATTAGTCCTGTAACTAGACCTCCGATAGCCCCACCAATCATCCAGCCCATGGCTGCGTTTGTCGTTTCGAGACCAAAAAACATCTTCCATGTATAAGAAGCACCCAGAACAACCAATGCTAGCATTAGCAGGGCTTTTCCCATGGTTCCTTTCACAGTCATGGTATTCGATGAGGTGAAATCTCTGGCGGTGTTTTCGAAAATATTGCGTCCAAAGACCGGATTCGATGAATTGAACATATTCTTTAGTTTTAAATTATAATCGAGTTTGTTTTTTCCAGCAATTCGCGTGCCTAAGATAATTTTTTACGCAGCTCTTCGTCTGTAAGGATCCATGTAACTTCCTCTGCAATCCATTTTGCTGAAAAGTTGTCGCTTTTTGCTAGCCTTTCGGACAAATTGACGGCAGCACCGTTTAGGCTCCGATTGCGCTTCCCTATTTCACGGAGAGCATAGGCTGCGGCATTTCTGACATGCGGAGAACTTGTTGTAGAGGCATTTTCGATAATGTCAAAGTAGGGCTCGAATATCTCATCTCTAATGGTTGGCTTCTCTGCTGCTATTTTGGCAATTGTCATCAACCCGGCCTTTTGTAAGAATACATCAGCGCCTAACGACCATTCTGTAGCTTTGAATAGCGCATATTTGCTTTTCCAAAACAAAGTCATAACCGCTTGCTCTACAATTTCGCTGTTGATAAAATCTGTAGCCCAACGGTTCATTTGTTCTGCCGAAACATTTTCTGGAGTTTCAATGAATATGGCAGCAAGTTTAGCCTCGCGATAGTCTAGTGCAAAAAGCTCTTCGGCGAGTTCATGGTTGCCAATAAATGGGGCTGTGATTTTTTTTATGGTATGAGTTGAGACCCCATAGTTTAACTTGTATATAATCCCTTTCTTAAACATGCTGTCAACAACCTCGCCATTTTTGTGTTTTAGAATGAGGGAAAGGAGTTCTAGTGCAATGCTGTTTTCCATAGTTTGTGATTTGGCATCTCCGTTTCGTTGAATTGACAAAAATAAGGAATTAACTATAACTTATAAACGTAATGCTCTAATTAGCTTTGTTGTTGAGAACTGTATTTACTTTTAAATAAAATACGGATGGTTAGTGCGGCTGAACTTCAACATCTTGTTAAGTTTGACTTTAAAAAAGGCATTGTTTCGCTATTTACAGGAACAGGGCTTGCCTTGTTGGTAAATATAGCCGCATTGCCTATTTTATCTCGATTGTACACCCCTGCGGAATTTGGTGAGTTCGCTCTTTATTTGGCCATCGTTCAGGCTATTGTTGTAACTGTTACAGGGAATTTTAATTATGCGCTTTTGCAGCCAAAGAAGAATAGCGACGCGTTGGAACTTACTCTGGGCGGTGTGGTGTTCTCTTTTTGCATGTCAATTTTTGTAGCGGTTGCGATATATATTGAACGCAGTCGGTTGTCTCTTTTTTTTGAAGAGCCAATTTATGAAAGTTTGGTGTGGATTCTTCCTGTTGTTGGTTTTGTTCTTTCTATTAGGCAATTACTTGTTATGTGGGAAGCACGGAGAAGGCGCTCCCGGAGTATTTCTGCCGGTAAGGTATTTTATTCTATCGTTTTAAATGGAACTCGTTTGCCTAGATATTCATATTCGAGTGGAAGTGCTGGTTTGTGGTTTGGTTTTGTAGTTTCGGAATTGCTCTTTTTCTTTTGGGGTGTGATTTCTGTCTTTAAAAAAGACAGGAAGTTACTCGGATCGGTAACCGTTAGCGGAATTAAGCAGAATTTGCTTAAATACTTGAATTTCCCGATTCTTTCGATGCCATTTTCGTTGCTTAATAATCTGTCTTCAAACTTACTTGTTTTTGTTCTTGCCTTTAATTTTTCAGCTGGATTTGTAGGCTTATATGACCGTTCTTCAAAACTTATAGGTGCGCCGATGGATGTGCTTAGTTCTTTTTTGGGGACCATTTTTTATAAAGTGCATCAAAAAAAAGGAGCTGAACGAAAGCTATATCTCCAAATATATGCCTTAGCATTGCTCCTTGGTTTGCTGCTTTACCTGCCTGTGATTTTTTACGGTCCGCTTATATTTAAGTTTGTGTTAGGGGATGGATGGATATTGGGAGGTGTTATTGCTCGTTATTTGGCTCCGATGGTTGTTTTGAGTTTTGGTACTAAATGTGTCGGTTTGGTGTTTTTGCAGGATAGCAAGAATAGAGTAATGCTCATTTGGCAGCTTGCTTACTTATTTATGTCAATCAGCTGGATTCTTCTTTTTCATGATCATGGTGTTCTTTTTATTGTAAAAACTTATGCCGTCCTTACAGGGCTTTCACAATTCCTATTGGCTGTATATGTATTTTTCTCTTTAAAAGGGGAAGGGCGCAATGAATAGGTGAATGAAGATGTTGTTTTAATATTTGTTTTGTCGTGTGTTATTTGTTTGTTTTTTTAGCGATTAGAGTTGTTGAATGCCGTTTTGAATCTGGATGGCCGGAAAAAAAAGAATGAAGGTATTGCTAGTAAAGAAAAAGAACGTATCTTTGCACACGAATTACAAAACGGTGGATGTAGCTCAGTTGGTTAGAGCATCAGATTGTGGTTCTGAGGGTCGTCGGTTCGAGACCGATCTTCCACCCTAAAAAGGCAGCATAACGCTGCCTTTTTTGTTTTCATAAAACTGGGAAAAACGACCAGAAAACGGCCTGTATCGACCATTTATCCTCTTTTTTTGACCAGTTAACTAATAAAGCGTCACTTTTTTCGAGCGAGCATTGATTTTTTGTTTCTTTAATCGTAGAAAAACAGCCGTTATGAGTGATAACATATCTTCTGCAGCCAAATTAAATTGCGCTACATCTAGTTCAGATGTGTCTGTAATAGCATCCTGTGAGACAGATGGTTCTGCTTTTAATCAGATGAAAAGGAATTTATTGATGACAAGTGAGTTGCGTTACTTTATTGATATGGTTTACCTTCACGCGTCATCGAGTAATCTGTTTCCTCCTTATATCGAAAAGGAGGAGTTCAAAATATGTATTGAAAACATTAGAAAAGTTGATTGGGATTTAGTTGATCCTAATGGTATATTAGAGTATGTAGCCGTGCGAGATGCATATGTTTGTGCTCTAATTGTGTATGGTTTTATAAAGGAATTGGCGGTTAAGGGCGATAGCTCTGCAGCCTCATCTTATGGGGTGCTAAGCCTGCTGATGCCTTTTAAAATCTAAATTTGGAGAAAGTGAAGAGCGGGACTGTATTATTGCAGTCCCGTTTCTATTTATAGCGGTTTAAAGGGCGCCACAGCTCTATTAAAAATGCCTTTCATATATGCGATAGCCATGCCGTAGTTGGTGATAGGGATTCCAGCTTCGATGGCTGGCCGGAGTCTGTTGAAGACTTGTTTGCGAGTTATCATGCAGCCTCCGCATTGTATAATAAGTGAGTAATCTGTAATGGGTCTTGATATGGCGCTCAGTCCTGCAACTATGTCAAAATCAGGATTCTTTCCAGAGAATTCTTTTAGCCAACGAGGTATTTTATATCTTCCGATATCATCGCAGCTGGTGTGGTGCGTGCAGCTTTCTAGGATCAAAATTCTATCTCCTTCCTTTATTGTTCCAATTTTGGGTGTGCCTTTTAAGTATTCGTCAAAAGGGCCTTTTAGTCTAGATAAGGTGATGCTGAAGGATGTTAGAGGGATGTCTAGAGGGATCATCCTATCGGCTTTGTCGAATATTTGGCTGTCGGTTACTGCTAGGGCCGGTTTTATTTTATGCGAGGCAAGGAAGTGCTCTACTGCATTTTCTTTTAATGTAATGGCAATGGCGTCGTTGTCTAGGACGTCTCTGATAGCTTGTACTTGTGGAAGTATCATGCGGCCTGCTGGTGCTTCTGTGTCTATTGGGGTTATTAGGAGGACGATGTCGTTTTTCTTTACAATTCCCTTAAACATGGACGGTGTGGTATACGCAGATTCAGGCATGTGCGAAGTTATGGTTTTTACCAGCTCGTCAAACCCGTTCCCGTTTATTGCGCTTATTTCTGTAAACGCAAGATTTTTATACTTGAAAGAGGAGATAAGTTCGGAGGAGGGCGGGGTCGCATCTACCATGTTAAAGACAATGATGAAGGGGATGTCATTACGATTGAATTCGTTTATAAGCACTTCTTCATGTTCGCCAAACTGGTTGTGCGCAATAACTAGCAGTGCCAGGTCTACCATTTTTATAGATTCTCGGGTTTTGCTAACCCTTTTTAATCCCAGCTCTCCTTCGTCATCAACGCCTGCCGTATCTACCAGAATAACTGGGCCTAAGTTTAGTATTTCTACTGATTTTTTTACTGGATCAGTGGTGGTTCCTGCATGGTTGGATACGATGGCTACCTCCTGTCCTGCAAGAAGGTTGATTAGGGTGCTTTTGCCGCTGTTCCTGCGGCCGTAAATGCCAATGTGAGGCTTGTTATCTCTAGTTACAGACATCGCTTTTGATTTAATGATGCTAATATACAAAGGTTTCAGAATATTGTAAGCGGTTTTTATAAATAGTGTCTAAGGGGCGTACGAAGCCACTTTTTTAGGGCTATAGTTTTAATTGTGAGAATATTTGTTGTGATTTATTTAAAAATAGAACTAGAACCGTGTTTTCATCAAACTTTTTTCTCATTTTTGTGGGTCAACATTCTATAGATTAATTGCCACGTAGCTACTTCCTTTGATGGCAAATTTTGAATGCATTATTTCTTACGACATTTACGTGCACATTATTTATGAGCCAAATCGATAGCAAAGAAGAGAACGAATTTAAGGACTACAACTCTCAGCGCAGTAGGTTAATCCTTCCCGAGTATGGGCGCCATATTCAGAAAATGGTTGACTATGTTTCCGAAATTGACGACCCTGTAGAGAGGGATAGGATGGCAAGGATTTTGATTTCTGTAATGGGAAATTTGAATCCACACCTGCGTGATATTAATGATTTTAAGCATAAGTTGTGGGATCACCTTCATGTGATTTCTGATTTTAAAATTGATATTAATTCACCGTATCCCAAGCCTAGCCGAGAATCGATAAGTGAGCCGCCCAAGCGTATCGACTATCCTTCGCATCCTATAAAGATAAAGCATTATGGTCGTGTGATAGAGCAGATGGTTAAGGATGTTGCAGATATGGAGGAAGGTCCGATAAAAACCTTCTATATAACATCTGTAGCAAACCAAATGAAGAAGGCTTATCTTACTTGGAATAAGGATGCTGTAAATGATGAAACTATTATTAAAGATTTGAAGGTGCTTTCGGGCGGGAAGATTCAGCTTAGCCTTACGACAAAGTTGATGGATACTAGAGAGTTTAAGCCTAGCAATGCTTCAAATACTTCTAATAACAATAAGCGGAAGCACCAAAAGGGTGGCCGAAAAAAATAGTTGATTAACCTACGAAATCTTACGTTATGAGCACTTTTGTAGTAAAAGGTGGAAAACCTTTAAAGGGAGAAATTACGCCTCAAGGTGCAAAAAATGAAGCGCTTCAAGTTATTAGCGCTGTTTTGCTTACTTCAGAAAAGGTTACCATTTCGAATATACCTAACATTCTTGATGTTGTTAAGCTGATACAGCTGCTTAGCAAAATGGGGGTGATTGTAGACAAAATTGACGAGTCTACTTATTCCTTTGAAGCAAAGAATATCAATTTTGACTACTTGTCAGGCGAAGACTTTAAAAAGGATGCTTCTAGTTTAAGAGGTTCTATAATGATTGTTGGACCATTGTTGTCCCGCTTTGGAAAGGGGTATATTCCTCGTCCAGGAGGCGACAAAATAGGAAGACGTAGGTTAGATACCCATTTTTTAGGTTTTGAAAAGTTAGGAGCCAAGTTTAATTTTGACAAAGGTGAAAGCTTCTTTACCGTTGAGGCAGAGGAGTTGAAAGGAACTTATATGCTTTTGGATGAGGCATCCGTGACAGGAACCGCGAATATTGTGATGGCGGCCTCGTTGGCTAAAGGCACAACAACCATCTATAATGCAGCCTGCGAACCATATCTACAGCAGCTTTGTAAGATGCTGAATAGAATGGGGGCTAAAATTTCTGGGATTGGCTCAAATCTATTGACTATAGAGGGTGTTGATTCGTTGGGAGGAACAACCCATCGCTTGCTACCTGATATGATTGAAATAGGAAGCTTTATTGGTCTTGCTGCAATGACTGGAAGTGAGATAACGATAAAGGATGTATCTTATCCAGAGCTGGGTATTATACCTGAAAGTTTTCGACGAATGGGTATAAAGATGGAGCTGAGAGGCGATGATATCTACATCCCAGCACAAGAACATTACGAAATAGATACTTTCATCGATGGTTCGATACTTACCATTGCAGATGCGCCTTGGCCTGGGTTAACTCCCGATTTATTAAGTGTTTTTCTGGTTATTGCTACTCAAGCGAAAGGGAGTGTGCTTATTCATCAAAAAATGTTTGAAAGCCGCTTGTTTTTTGTCGATAAGTTAATCGATATGGGGGCTCAGATCATTCTTTGCGATCCGCATCGGGCAACCGTTATTGGCCACGATAACAAGATTAAGTTGCGCCCTACAGTAATGACTTCACCCGATATTCGTGCAGGGGTTGCACTACTTATTGCAGCACTTTCTGCTGATGGAACTAGCGTTATTCATAATATCGATCAGATAGATAGAGGCTACCAAAATATAGATTTAAGGTTGAATGCTCTTGGGGCTAATATAACACGTGGAATATAGGGCGTAAAAGAAGTTGGAAGGCTTGTAGTTGCGACATTCTGTCATAAAAGTAGGATGTGGCAAGCAATTTGCAAACAACAGGCATTAGTTAGAAAGAAAAATCCACAATTATGAGTAAATCGAAGCATACAGCAGAGAAAGATATAGAAAAACAACAATCAGAGGAGGTTAAGGAAAATCAAGAACAGCAGGTTGCGGCAGAAGATACTGTTGCGGCTGATGAAAAAGAGAATGTTTCTGCTGACAGTACGTCTGAAGAGATTGACCGCATGAATGCCACTATTGCAGAGTGGAAAGACAAGTATTTGCGCCTAACCGCCGAGTATGATAACTACAGAAAGCGCACTCGCAATGAGATGGATGAGCTTAGAAAGACGGCTGGCGAAAGTACAATAAAAGATATTCTAGGGGTTGTTGACGATTTTGAAAGAGCCCTACAAGCTCTTGAGAAATTGGAAGATACCGCAGGCTTTGATGGCGTTAAACTTATTTACGATAAGTTTATGTCTACCTTAAAAGGAAAGGGTGTTGAGGCAATCGACCGTGTGAATGAAGATTTTGATACGGATTTCGAGGAGGCTATTACCAAATTTCCGGCGCCAACACCCGAACTAAAGGGTAAAGTGATTGAGGTTATCCAAAAAGGATATACCCTAAATGGCAAAGTAATTCGTTTCGCCAAAGTTGTAGTAGGCGAATAGTAAATATTAAGCGTCATAAACCGACGATGGCAAAAAGAGATTTCTACGAAGTGCTTGGTGTTTCGCGAAATGCAACCCAAGAGGAGTTAAAAAAGGCTTATCGAAAGATGGCCATAAAGTTTCACCCCGATAAGAATCCGGGCAATAAGGAAGCTGAAGAAAAGTTTAAGGAGGCTGCCGAGGCATTTGGTGTTCTTAGCGATGAGAACAAGCGTGCTCGTTACGACCAGTTTGGTCATGCTGGAGTTGGCTCTTCTGATGCTGGTGGTGGATTTGGCGGATTCGGCGGAGGTGGAATGTCTATGGACGATATCTTCTCCCAGTTTGGCGATATCTTTGGTGGCCATTTTGGCGGATTTGGCGGGTTTGGTCGCAGTCAAGGACGCCGTACCAATAGAGGAGGCGATATTCGTGTTAAAGTTCGTCTGAACTTGCAGGAAGTTGCCCATGGTGTCGAAAAGAAGCTGAAGCTAAATAAGCAGGTAAAGTGTAACTCGTGTAATGGAACCGGTGCTGATAATGGTACCGCTTTTACAACTTGTTCTACTTGTAACGGTAACGGAACCGTTATAGGTGTTGCCAACTCTATATTTGGACGTATCCAAACACAAAATACGTGTCCAACCTGTAATGGTGCTGGAAAGATTATAACTAAACCCTGTTCTTCATGTAGTGGGAATGGTGTTGTGAATGATTCGGAAGTTGTTTCATTCCGTATTCCAGCAGGTGTGTCCGAAGGAATGCAGCTAACTGTTTCGGGCAAAGGTAATGCCGCTCGTGGTGGTGGTGTGAATGGAGATTTGCTTGTGCTGATCGAGGAGGAGCCGGATGAGGATCTAATTCGTGATGGTAACGATTTGGTGTATACGCTGTTTTTAGGATTTCCAGAAGCGGTGCTTGGTGGCAATTCCGAAATTCCAACCGTAGATGGTAAGGCTCGAATCAAAATAGATCCAGGAACACAACCAGGACGCGTTTTTCGATTAAAAGGGAAAGGGATTCCTGATGTGGATGGCTATGGTCGAGGAGATCTTCTGGTTTACGTGAATGTTTGGGTTCCCAAAAATGTTACATCCGAAGAGAAAGCGATGATTGAAAAGATGAAATCATCAAGTAGCTTTGTTCCAAAACCAGATAAGGCTGAGAAAAATTTCTTCGAGAGAATTAAAGGAATGTTTAGCAGATAAGTCTAACGAAATAAAAAGAGAGAAGTAATCTTCTCTCTTTTTATTTTATGGCTATTTGTCGTTTTCTGGGTAGTGCTGGTTTATTTGTTTTATAATTGTTTGCTCTAGTGTGAGTACCTCCTGATACCTTTCTAGTAGCTGATCCCATGGAATCAGCACCGAGGTGTAGTTCTTCACCTTTCTTTGATTAAATATTTTATGGGCAACTGCCGTTTCGATGTTGTTAATATCGATGTCCGTTTCTTCCATTAGGTAGTTCATAAGTCTGTTGTGAGATGACAACCATGCATTTTCAGACAGGCCAAGGTTTTGTATCTTCTCCTGATAGAGCAGTAGTATGTTGTATAGAAGTTTTTGGTCTTCAATTTGGAGAAGTTTCCCACTCGATTTAAATCCTTCATATCTGCTGCTATGTGGCCTAAAGGAGCAGGATATGTTGATTCCAGATAAGCTGTAGTTTAGCCTTCCTTTATCCAATTCTGAAATGGAGGGTAGATTGTTAAGATAGCGGTAGCTAGAATCTGCTTCTTTGTAAAAGAGAATGTTTTCTTTGAGAGTGCTAATGTCTGCTTTAAGATCTTCTTTAAGGCCTTGTAGAAAAATTTTACATTCCTCTTCTTGATGTTTTCTTAGGCTGTAATTATGTAGCGCGTTGGCTAGGACTAAGGAGAAGACGATAATCGCAACTTCCACTGCTATGGCTCCTAGTTTTTTTAGCCAGCCTCCGTTGTTTGGGAGTTTAATGACACCGATAATTTTTTTGAGATGTTTTTTAACCTCTAACTCTGCCATGATTTTATTATTGTTTAGTCTTATCTGCTATTTAGCTAATGAAACAAAGCCTCCCTCTATAATTCTTGAGGGAGGCTTTGTTTTTTAAGGTTGAGTCTTAATGATATTAACAACCCTGCTGGCTGTAGAATCTGCCTTTATGCTTGTAACTTCTCCTTTGCAGTTGGTGAAATACACCCAGTGCCCCTGATCGTAAAAACGGTATACTTTGCAGCCGTCATGTTCGAAAAGGTAGCTAACCTCGTAGGTTTTGTTGTTTGCTGGAGGTGCTTCTGAAATAGGACGTTGAACAAAACATGATGTAAGCATTAATGCTACACCAAATGTTACTAAAATTAGGCAGGTTCTTTTCATGGTATTTCTCTTTAAAGATACTTTTAGGACTAGGTTACTATCGCAAATGTACTATTTGGGATATGCCGTGCAATAGGTTTTAAAAGAACTATTACACGTTTTGATTTATAAGTATAACCCAAATCCAACAGTTAGGAAGTTGTAGGATGGGGATGCTATCTTAAGATTTTCGTAGCCTATCGAAGTGTAGAACCAGCCGAAGTGGTACTTTAAATTTACATCAAACTGATTTACGTTGCATGCGTTTATAATGCTCCATCGTGTTACGCCGTTTAGGCTAAAGTTGCCCCCAAGGAAGGCCGATGCGTTGAGTCCAAAAGTGAACCCGGCTCTATTTACATCGTTGGCTACGTAGGTTACACCTATTGTCCAGCCTAAGTTAAACTGGCTAAAGCGAAGGCGGTCGTAGCAGAAGTCGAAGTTGAATACGGAGAGGCGCGAAAGTTTTGAACTGTTGCTGTAGACTTCTGCCAGCTGCAGGTAGTCGGCTTGTAGGTAGGCGTATTTGAATGGGCGGAGGCTTATGTTTAGGCGGTTTCCTAGTACGTTGTCGTCTCCAATCATAAATTTGTTGTCTACATCAATTCTTACAGGCTTAGGAGGTGCCGTATATTCATCTAGCGTGAGATAATTACCCGCTGTTCCATTAAAATAGGGATACGGCGTTAAATCGTTGCCTAGATGCTCCTCTGCAGCGTAGTTGCCCACCATGGAGTAGTAGGTAACGAACATAAATGCTTCGAAGAAGAACGGATCGAAGGATTCGTCTCGGTACGATCCGTGCCTGTGGGATGAGCTGTAGCTTTGCCTGCCAGAGCTTCTTTCCGACTTTAGCTCTGATTTTGATGAGTTGAGCTTGCTTTGACCGTAGATGCTACTTGCGAAGCTGGCTAAGAGGATTGTTGCGGCTGCTTTAAGAGAAAAATTCATGGGCCTGTTCTGTTTGATACCAGAGATGCTGGTTTTGATTACTTACTGATATTAACCTGTGTTGCTTTATTAAAAAGAGATGCCTAAAGGTGCTTTGTACTTGCTTTTAGCACCTTTTTTGAGGTGTAAACCTGTGTTAGTTTTACACCTTTTATTCGAAAAATTACCATGTGCTATTTTACAGCCCGCTCCCAGTAAAAGAGATCTTCGGTTTCGGCTACTATTTTAAAGTTGTTTCTTTCGAGCACCTTGGCGGAGGCTTCGTTTTCTTTTTCGTTTCTGGCTTTAATAACCTTTACCTCTTCGCGACCTTCCGCCCACCTAACCATCATTCCTACGGCCTCTGTCATGTAACCTT
This sequence comes from Alistipes sp. ZOR0009, assembly GCF_000798815.1. Classification (NCBI taxonomy): domain Bacteria; kingdom Pseudomonadati; phylum Bacteroidota; class Bacteroidia; order Bacteroidales; family Rikenellaceae; genus Alistipes; species Alistipes sp. ZOR0009. Next base: position 53,078 of record NZ_JTLD01000031.1, read on the forward strand.
TGCCCTGATATTGGGGATAGGTTCCGTAGCCAATTTCTACTTTGCCCTTCTTGTTGGGCTCTCCGTAAAAGCAGAGGTCGGCTACCATTACGTTTTTTTCTGTATCGATTACAGTCCAAATGGTGGAGTATAGAACGTCGGTGCATAGCTCTGCAATGTTTGGCAGCAGCACCGACTCTACAGCCTCCCTAAGCTCAGGATCTACGCTTCGGGGGGCTATGTTTAGCGTTAGCTCCTTTTCGAGAGATCCATCGTTTTGGAGGTACTTGATGACCTGCCCGTAGGTAAGCGCTCGTACGATTAAACGTTGGGAGATGATTATCATTATAACCTGCTTTAGTTGGCCAACTCCTTGTCTATCATCTTTACTATTTTCTTTGCTGGATTTATGGCATACTTGTCGTACAGCGATTTGTTGTTTTGCGATAAAAATAGAAGGAAGTTGATCCTCATTCTAAACTCCGGATCGAGATATGTTGCCTTGTTGCTTTTTGAGGCCATACGCATAAACTGGTCGAAGGTGTTGGACGATGATTGATTGTAGAATCGATCGAGTTCTAGTATGGTTTGCGCGTAGTTTTGGTAGTAGAGTAGGATTTGTTTTTTAAGGGATTCGTTTTCGATGAGTCCCAGCTTGCTGCTCGACTTGAAGCCCTCGTAGCTGGCGCTACTGTACTTGTCGGAGAATGCTTGCATGGCAAATTGCAGCTTCCCGTTTTGCTTGTCGTAGGCGTCGAGCTCCTTTTGGGTGAGCGCTAGCATCTTATTGTAGATGCTGTCAATCATTTTGTACTCTTTCTTATCATCTTCGAATAGCTTGATGTCTTTTTCTAAGTCTTCCTTTAGGTTGGCAAGAAATACCTTTACCTCTTTTTGCTCCTTGCGGTGCTCGTTCCATCCGTGGAGGTAAATGGAAAGGCTTACGGCAAATACGATAATAAAAATCTCGATAAGAATATCCGTGATCTTGTTGCGGATAGAAAGCTTCTTTGATTTTGCAACGCTGTGTATTTTTCGAACATGCTTGCTTACCTCTTCTTGCATTGTTTTAATTACGTTGTTATGGTTTATCTAATAGTTTTCAAGCCACATTTTAATGGTATTTTCCATTTTGTGTGAGGCGAAAATAGTCTTTTATTTAATTAAAATGCATTTTTTCCTTGCTATAGGAATGAAGAAAGGAGAACTTTGCAGCTCTCCTTCTTTGATTAGTATGGATACGTGGATTAATCTTCTACAGCAACGGCCTCGTAAGCCTTTAGCAGCTTTTCTTGCACTTCGGAAGGAACCTGCTCGTAGCTAGAGAATTTCATGGAGTAGGTTGCGCTACCGCTAGTCAGCGAGCTGAGCGTGGTAGAGTACTTGTGCATTTCGGACAGAGGTACCTTAGCTACAATTTTCTCGAAGCTCTTGGCCGAACTCATTCCTTCGATCATGGCACGGCGGTTCTGCAAGTCGCTCATCACGTCGCCCATTCTTTCGGCTGGGACAAGGATGGTGACATTGTAGATTGGCTCCATGATTTTTGGTCCGGCGTTCTTGAAGGCATCCTTAAAGGCGTAGCGACCTGCCAGCTTAAACGAAAGTTCGTTGGAGTCTACCGGGTGCATCTTACCGTCGTAAACGTAAACACGGATGTCGCGAGCGTAGGAGCCAGTAAGCGGTCCTTCTTCCATCTTTTCCATTATTCCTTTTTGGATGGCAGGAAGGAAGCGTGCGTCGATTGCTCCGCCAACAATGCAGTTGTAGAATTCGAGGTGGCCGCCCCAGTCGAGAGGGTATACCTCCTTACCTTTAAGGTTGAGGTTAAGCTCTTTTCCGTCGATCTTAAACTTCGAGCGCGCCTCTACGCCTTCCACAATTGGTTCGATGATGATGTGCACCTCTCCGAACTGTCCGGCACCGCCCGACTGCTTCTTGTGGCGGTAGCTGGCGTTGGCTATTTTGGTTATGGTTTCCCTGTAAGGAATTTTGGGCGGATAGAACTCTATCTCGAGCTTGTTGATATTTGCCAGCTGCCACTTTAGGATGTTAAGGTGGTGTTCACCTTGTCCGGATACGATGGTTTGCTTTAGCTCCTTCGAGTATTCTACCAGTATGGTAGGATCTTCCTGGTGGGCCTTGTTTAGCAGCTCACCGAGCTTCTCCTCGTCGGCTTGGTTCTTGGGTCTGATTGCCGTTCTGAACTTTGCTTCGGGGAATGCCATAGGCGCAAATTCCCAAGTTTTGCCGTTGCCCGCAAGGGTGTGGCTGGTTTTGGTGTTTTTGAGCTTCACGGTACATCCTACGTCGCCAGCTACCAACTCGGGAACCTTTACGCGGTTCTTTCCGGCAGTTGCGAATATTTGCGAGATCTTCTCTCTTGTTCCGTTGTTGTTGTTGATAAGCTCCATGCCCTCCGAAATTTTTCCGGAGACTACCTTGAAGTAGCTGATTTCGCCCAAGTGCTGCTCTATCTGTGTCTTGAAAACAAATAGGCAAGGAGCACCAGCAGCATCAAAGGCTACTTCGGTGCCATCTATGGTGGTTGGCTTTGGTTTCTGGTTTGGACTAGGAGTATTGTTGATTAAAAACTCCATCATACGGCGAATTCCGACATCCTTCTTGGCCGAAAGGCAAAGAACAGGGAATACGTCGCGGTGAGCGATTCCTGCTCGTAACCCGATGCGGATATCTTCTTCCGATAGCGTTCCTTTTTCGAAGAACATCTCCATTAGGGCGTCGTCGTTCTCGGCGGCAGCCTCTACGAGCGCGTTGTGCAGCTCGTTGGCGCGATCTTCCTCATCGGCGGGGATTGGTAATTCGTGTACCACGCCCGAATCGCCGTCGTGCTTGTACATTTTCATGGTTAGCACGTCGATGAAAGTGTCGAAGTCGGCTCCGGTGGTTAATGGGTACTGAATAATAACTACCTTCTTTCCAAAAGTTTTTTGTAGCGACTCGATGGTGTTATCCCAGTTCGCCTTGTCGTGGTCGAGCTGGTTAACTGCAAGGATAAACGGCTTCTCATTCTCCTCGGCGTAGCGCCCGAAGATTTGCGTGCCTACTTCAACACCATTTACGGCGTTGATAACCATTATGCCCGTGTCGGCAATACGGAAGGCGGAAAAAACTCCTCCCGAGAAGTCGTCGGAACCGGGAGTGTCTACGATGTTTAGCTTGTGGTCGAGATATTCTGTAAAGAGCACCGTAGAGTAGATAGAACGCTTGTAAATATGTTCCACCTCTGTGTAATCTGATACGGTATTTTGGGCGTCAATACTACCTCTACGGTCGATGACTTTGCCTTCGTAAAGCATCCCTTCCGCCATGGTCGTTTTGCCCGAACCTGAGTTCCCAAGCAAAACAACATTTTTAATTTCGTTAGTTTGGTACGTTCTCATAAGGAACATGTTTTAGTTATTTCAAACACGCCGCCCTCGTTTTTGGGGAAAATGAGGGGTTGGACGTCTCGAAAGTTATCAAAAAGAACGACTCGGTGAACTTTTTTCTTAAATAATTTGAAGGAATTTTGAAAATAATCTATTTGGATTAATAGAGCGCTTGTATTGCGGCGAAGCATCGCCTTATATTTTACTAAATTGCGCGTCAATTTTTAGGATTGATCACCCGTAACCTGCTGCTTTAATGAAAACGTTGCTTTTTATCGTCGATATGCAGAACGATTTCTGCTCGCCACAGGGGGCTCTTTACGTTCCTAACGCCGAAGCCGACGTGGATAACCTCGTTGCGTTTATCCAGAAGAACTCCGCGCAGATTGACGGGGTGGTTCTTACGCAGGATTCGCACCACGTGCTCGATATTTCGCATCCGTCGTTTTGGATGGATGCCCAGGGCCATTCGCCAGCTCCGTTTACGGGGATTTCTTCGCAGGATATCGCCTCGGGACGATGGATGCCGCGCTTTGAGGCCGATCGGGTGCGCATTTACATCGAGCAGCTCGAGCTGCAGGGCGAGTATCCGCACACAATTTGGCCCGAGCACTGCCTGATTGGCAGCCAGGGCGCGGCGTTTGTTCCTGCGCTGATGGACGCGTTGGCCACTTGGGCGCGCGATGGCCGATACTACTCGGTTTTTGCCAAGGGTGCTAATCCGCTTACCGAACATTTTGGAGCATTAAGGGCCAACATCCCTTTAGAGGATGCCCCCGAGACTTGCTTAAACCAATCCTTGCTGGCCGAGCTCATGCGCTACGATCGTATTGTGGTTGCCGGTGAGGCTAAGTCGCACTGCGTGGCCAATACCATCCGCCAAATGGCCGATTTTCCGTCCGTCATCTCCAAAACCATTTTGTTGGCCGATTGTACCAGCAACGTGCCCTCCTTCGAGACCATTGCCGATCCAATTTACCAGAAGGCGCATGCGCTGGGCATGGTTTCCGTATTGTCTAACGACTTAACCCTGTAAACAATGATTATTACCGAATTTTTAGACAACGATCTATATAAATTTACCACCATGAACGCCATTCAGAAGAAGTTTCCGAATGCCGAGGTGGTTTACCGCTTTGTTAATCGTGCGAAGACCAAATTTCCGGAGGGTTTTGACCGTGCGCTAAGGGCCGAGGTCGATTCTATGGCCAACCTGACGCTTTCTGACGAGGCTAAGTGCTACCTTCGCAGCAAATGCTACTTTTTCGAGCCTGTTTTCATCGATCTTTTAAAGGGATTTCGCTTCGATCCGTCGGAGGTGGTGATTACGCAGGTAGATGGCGATTTGGATATCGAGATTCGTGGGCTTTGGTACCGCACCGTTCTTTGGGAGGTGCCGCTTCTGGCCATTGTTTCCGAGCTCTTCTTTATTATGACAGGCCAAAAGGCCATTGAGGTGGAGGATAGGGCGCTTGCGAAGGCAAAAGCCTTTGCCGATTTGCAGGCCGAGGTCTCCGAATTTGGAACCCGTCGCCGTTTTTCCTTCGATGTGCAAGATCGGGTGGTGGGCGTGCTAAAGCAGGGCATGGGGTCCTTCTTTAAGGGCACCAGCAACCTATTTTTAGCCTACAAGCATGGCGTTACTCCTATTGGGACCCATCCGCACGAGTGGTTTATGTATCACGGCGCGCAGTTTGGCTACCGAATTGCCAACTCCATTGCTCTCGAAAACTGGGTGGACGTTTACCAGGGCCATCTGGGCATTGCGTTAACCGATACCTTCACTACCGACAACTTCTTTCAGCATTTTGGATCGAAGTACTCGAAACTTTTCGACGGCGTGCGCTGGGATAGCGGCGATCCTATCGTTTTTACCGACAAGGCGCTTAAGCATTACGAGGCCATGAAGATTGATCCGAAGAGTAAGACCATTGTTTACAGCGATTCGCTCAATGTTGAGAAGGTTCGTCAGATAAAGGAGCACGTTAATGGCCGAATTCACGACGTTTACGGCATTGGTACCTACCTAAGCAACGATGTGGGCGTCAATCCGCTTAACATTGTTATAAAGCTCTTCGAGGTGAAGCCCAATGGCGCAAAATCTTTTGTCCCCACCGTAAAACTTTCGGACGATAGGGGAAAATACACCGGCTCGGACAAGGAGGTGCAGCTCTGCCTGCTTACCATTAACCAGTAGAGCGGCGCGACATTTTCTGCGTGCTGCATGCGACGTTCTTCGAGCGCTTTGCAGTGCTCGATGTGCTATTTGAGAAGCTGTTTGGCTGTTGCTAGGGCTAATTCGTTGGCTTTGTTTTATTATTTGTTGCTTTTGTTTAGCTAATCAACGGCTTTGTTTTATTGTTTGTTTTCTTTGTTTAGCTGTTGAGTAGCGTTGTTTTACTATTCGTTGCCTTTGTTTTGTCATTCGTTCCCTTTGTTTTAGTATTCGTTGCCTTTGTTTTGTCATTCGTTGCCTTTGCGAAACAATTCGTGGCTTTGCGGAAGTCATTCGTGGCTTTGCGGAAGTCATTCGTTGCTTTTGCAGAATGGTTGGTAAGCTATGTTTAGCGCTTGGTGGTGGTTGATTTTTACGCTGTTTCTTATTTTTGCGGCGATGTGCTGGGTGCGGATTTGCTGGTGCCACTTGTGATGGCATCGGTTGGCGAGGCTGTCGCCTCCAGCTGTTTTTATTTGTCGTGCCTTGCAGCTGGGGTGTTCTTGGCTCTCTTTGATAATTTACCGCTTTTCTTGCAGGGCTTACTTTTCGCTTTAGGAAAAGCGGGCTTCACCTTTTTTTATTGGCTGATGGGGTTGCTGCGCTGCGGCTTCCTGTTGTTTTGTCGTTTATGGTAGTTGCCAGCGACAATGGTAGGATGTAAGGAGGCGCTGTAAAAGAAAATTCCACCACGGTGCCCATTACGGGGCCACCTACTGGTGGAATTTCTGCTATTTGGAGCTTGCTTTTTACGGTTATACCAGCGATGTGTACGATAGGTAAAAAATTACCGTGTACAGCACCCCCGAGAGCATCAGCAGCTTGATTACAAAGCTGGCTCTGGTGTAATCTTTTTTGCTTTTGGCCGTCAATATTAGGGCTAATAGCAGCATAAAGGGAATGATTAGCGCTGCGGCTACATATCCTAGCGAAATCCAGAACAACGTAGGGTCCGAAATCCACTTTAGGTGCCTGTAAAAGATCACCGCAATGAATGCTACCTCGATAAAGGCGAGCAGGGCCACGATTGTTTGGCTATTTTTTATGCCCCATGCAATGGGGACGGTCACTCTTCCGGTTTCCGAGTCGCCCTCGTAATCCTCCATATCCTTTACCACCTCCCTAATAAAGTTGGTGATAAATGCAAAGAGCGCAAACCCGGCTACCCAGTAGTTTGCCACATTAAAGCTGATCAGATTGGCGTTTACGAAGGCCGCTTCTGTCTGTGCAATCTTCTCGGCCTCGAAAATTAGCACCATCATGGGCACCATTGCCGTTAATGCCGATATAATAATGTTGCCAATTAGCAGCTGTCCTTTAAACGTGGTGGAGTAGAACCAAAGCATGGCGCTTACCAAAGGGAAGATGACGAATAATTTCCATTCGCCAACGTAAAATGCGGTTGCGATGCCCAGTAATGCGCCTGCGGTGCTTAGCGCAAAGTGTATCTTAATGGCGAATTGTCGGCTGAAGGTTTTTCCGACTAGCACGCGGCCGGGGCGATTTATTTGGTCGGTTTTGGTATCGAAGTAGTCGTTTATTGCGTAGCCACCTGCGGCAATTAGCACGGTGGATAGCACCAACATGGCAAACCATAGCTCCGACATCTGCAGGCTTAGCTTGTAGGAGTGGAGTATTGGCGCCAACACGCAGAACCTTATGAGATACTGCGTGACGGCAATCATTGCCAGGTTGTTTATCCGTATTAATTTAAAGAGATTGTACATTTTTTGTAGCGTCGTTTAGCCATTTTCCGTTGAGGCGGAGCACTTGCTCTATCACATCGCGCACGCAGCCCTTACCGCCTGGCTTGTCGGAGATGTATCTCGAAATTTCTTTTACTTCGGTTACCGCGTCGGCCGGGCAGGTGGCCATTCCAGCCTTTTGGAGCACGCAGATATCGGGTATGTCGTCGCCCATATATAGCACGTCGTCGGGTTGCAGGTCGTACTTGAAGCAAAAATCGGTGAAGTCGTCGAGCTTATCATGCGAGCCGAGGTAGATATCGGTAACGCCAAGACTTTTAAACCGAGGTATCATAGAATCGCCCCTGCCTCCCGAAATAATAGCTACCGGAAAGCCCAGCTTAACAGCCAGCTGAACTGCGTAGCCATCGCGGGTATTTTGCGAGCGAAGCATCTCGCCGCTAGGATGTATTAGAAGAGTTCCGTCAGTAAATACGCCGTCAATATCGAAGGCAAACGCCTTAACTTTTCGAAGATCCTCCTTAAAATTAGCCATCTTAAAATAGTATTCTGTTTAGATGTGGAAAGATATAAATTTGTTTCGATAACTCGACTTTTTGTCTTCTATGCTTGGTTGGTTGTGGCTGCCCGTTTTTCTTTGCTGCGTATTTTAACATTCGTTTCAAGTATTATCTTCCCGATGTGCCCTCTTAGGGGCATAGGATCCAAAATTTTTAGGGGCAGCAATGCCCTACATTTTCTAATTTAAAAAAGAATTATCATGAAAAAGTATTTTATTGGTTTAGGGATGATATTACTGGTGGCTAATGGCGCAATGGCGCAGTCTAAGAAGGGAGATTTTGAGGTGAATGCGAGCTGGGGTTATTTATCTATGCCCGAAATAGACGGTATTGCCTCTACAGCATTCTCCTATCTTGCTACTTTGGGTACCTATTGCAGCGATAGCAAGTCTTTTACTGGTGCAATAGCCGTAGCTGGCAAATACTACGTTACCAATCGGATTAATGTAGGACTTGCGCTTACCTACGAGCAGGAGAAGCGCGAACCTTGGTCAAGGATTGGTGGAACTCAAACGAAGCTTGGAGATATTCATGTCGATAGCTATTGTATTATGCCCAGCGCTTCTGTTATTTACCTTAATAAGAAATATATTCAGCTTTATGGCGATGTTGCCGTTGGCGTCGGAATTCAAAACGAGCGCTTTACTCCGAAAAAGGGTACGTCTGCAAAAAGCGACTCCGATACGCGAACTCTTTTTGCTTTTCAGTTTTCTCCTGTAGGTGTTCGCGTTGGCGGTAAGCTTGCTGGTTTTGCTGAGTACGGCGTGGGTTATAAAGGTTGTATCTTAACCGGGATTTCGTACCGGTTCTAAAAAATAAGCAACGGGTTGCCTCTGCGAGCTGCTGCAACCCGTTTTTTATTTCTCTTTTGGGCATTACTTTTATCTTGTTTGCCTTTTTTCGTCGTCTATAATCTACCATTCGTCGATTTTTTCTGGTGTTAGACAACCGATATTGTCAACTTTGTACAAACCCATTCAATAAAAGGATGAAGAATTACATTAAACTACTAGCTGCTGCAATTTTATTTATCACCACAGCGCAGCTACATGCTCAGGAGAGGTATACCATGAGCGGTTACCTTAAGGATAAGAAAACGGGCGAGACGCTCATCGGAGCAACGATTTACATTAAAGAAATTAAGCACGGCGTGGTTACCAATCCCTACGGATTTTTCTCCATTTCGCTTCCTAAGGGCGAGTACAGCGTCGATTTTACCTTCGTAGGCTACGATAAGCTATCGCAGCGGGTAAAGCTCACGTCCAACACCACGCTTAACGCCGAGCTCGAGAGTAGCAGCGTTCAGCTCGAATCGGTTGTTGTTTCTAGCAAAAAAAAGGACGAGAATGTAAGCCGAACACAGCTTGGTATGGCTAAAATCGACTCCAAGAAGCTTTCTTCGCTACCGGTGCTCATGGGCGAGTCGGATATCATGAAATCTATCCAGCTAATGCCCGGTGTGCAGGCTCCAGTCGAAGGTTCGAGCGGCTTTACCGTTCGTGGTGGATCATCCGACCAAAATCTTATTCTTTTGGACGAGGCTCCTGTTTACAACGCCTCGCACCTGCTGGGATTCTTCTCGGTATTTAATACCGATGCCATTAAAGATGCTACCTTATATAAAGGGGATATTCCCGCTGCTCATGGCGGACGCCTTTCTTCGCTTTTAGACATCCGAATGAAGGATGGAAATAGTAAGGATTACCATTTATCGGGCGGAATTGGCCTTATTTCGAGCCGCCTAACGGTTGAGGGACCAATCAAGAAGGATAAAGGATCATTCATCGTTTCTGCACGTCGCACCTACGCCGATATGTTTCTTGCGCTTTCGAGCGATTCCTCCATTCGCAAAAATAAGCTCTACTTTTACGATGTAAATGTAAAGGGTAACTATACCATCAACGATAATAACCGTGTTTTTGTATCGGCCTACTTTGGTAGAGACGTTACGGGCTATGGCAACGACTTCTCCATGAAGTGGGGGAACGCCACGCTAACAACCCGATGGAATCACGTCTTCAATAGCCGCTTGTTCTCCAATTTTACGGTCATCTACTCCAACTACCAGTACAACCTCGAGAATTCTGACACAAAACCAGAGTTTAAATGGCGCTCCAACCTTCAGGATATTGGGTTTAAGTACGATTTTTCGTTCTATCAGGGCACTTCCAACACCATTAAGTTTGGTGTTAGCAGCACGCTTCACTACATCGAGCCTGGCAAGGTTACTGTCGATGGCAAGAGCAGCAGCTTTAACGCTACTGATAAGCGTGCGGTGGAGAATGGTGTCTATGTTTCGAACGAGCAAAAAATTGGTGATAAGCTTACCCTTAATTATGGGCTGAGATTCTCCTCTTTTCATAACTTCGGTCCTGCAACGGTTTACGTTGTTGATAAAAATAAAGGCTTTGCCGTTACTGATACCATCACCTACGGAAAAAATAACTTCTACAACAGCTCTTTTGGGTTCGAGCCTCGCTTTAGCGCCAACTACCGCATCAACGATAATTCGTCGGTGAAGGCTGCTTACAGCCGCACGCGTCAGTATTTGCAGCTGGCCTCCAACTCTTCGGCTGGTTCTCCTCTTGATATTTGGTTTCCAGCTTCGCAGTATGTCGAGCCTCAGATTTCCGATCAGGTAGGTGTTGGCTACTTCCGCAACTTTATGGATAACTCGCTCGAGTTCTCCGTTGAGGGATTCTACAAGTGGATGCAAAATCAAATCGACTTTAAAGATAACGCCGACCTGCTGCTTAACGACCAGCTCGAAAAGGAGCTTCGCTTTGGTAAGGCTAGATCTTATGGCGTGGAGTTTTTTGTTAGAAAGAATACGGGGAATCTGACAGGATGGGTTAGCTATACGCTATCAAAGGCCATTCGTAAGTTTCCCGACATCAATGCAGGCAAGTCGTACAATGCCAACTACGACCACCCCAACAACCTAAACGTGGTGCTAACCTATAAGATTTCTCCTCGTACCGATTTTACGGCGTCGTGGGTTTACTATAGCGGAACGCCTATTACCTATCCCGCTATGCGCTTTAACTATGGTAACTCCAACCTTCCATATTACGAGCCTGGAACAAAGAATAGCTGGAGGCTTCCCGACTACCACCGTTTGGACCTTTCGTTAACGGTGCGCAACAAGCGTAAGCCGGGGCAACGATGGGAGAGCGAATGGAATTTTGCAGTGTATAATGCCTACAATAGGGCCAATGCCTACTCTGTTTACTTCGAAACGGATAAGAACGATTCGAAAAAAATAAATACCTACAAGATGGTGATGTTCCCTATCATCCCTTCGGTTACCTATAACTTTAAATTCTAACCGTCATGCGAAAAATATATGTGCTATTCGCCGCAATTTTGGCGGTGGCTACCAGCTGTAAGAAGGAGTTTAACCTAGAATTAAACGGTACAAACAAAAATTTCTTGGTGGTAGACGGAATGATCACCGACCAAAACGAGCCTCAGGTTGTGCGCCTATCTCGCACGGTAAGCTACCTAAAGCCCGAAGATCCACAAAAAGTTTCAGGAGCAGTTGTTACCGTCGAGAGCGAGGGCGTTGTTACTACCTTCTCCCAAACTACCCCTGGTGTTTACGTTGCGCCAATGGGCTTTTACGGCAAGGTTGGTAAAACGTACAACCTAACTATAAATGTAGATGGTAAGGAGTATAAGGCATCTTCCACAATGCGAAAGCCTCTAATTCTTGATGTCGTATCTACCAAAACTTCGCAGTTCGATAAGGATAAATTCGATGTTAGGGCCGCCTTTACCGAAAATAGCGAAAAGGGTGATAGCTACCTGTTAAAGTACGCCCTAAATGGTGCTCTTTGCGATACGGTAGAGAATTGGTCGCGTTTTAACGACAATGCTGCCAATGGCGAAACGTTTACCGATATCAATATTTTTGGTTCTATAGATTGTAAAGTAAACGATAACCTGACCGTATACAGCTACTCGATAAGTAAGGAGTACTACGAGTTTGTGCAGGCTGCGGAGATGAGCCTTCGCGAGCCGCTTCCTTTCTTTCCTCCTCCCGGAGCAAGTATTGCAGGTAATATTTCTAACGGAGGGCTCGGCTTCTTTCAGGCTGCTGCTGTGCGTAAGATATCGACAGTTGTGAAAAAGTAGATTAATTTTTTTATGGTTGCAAAAAGGAGCTTTAACAAGGCTCCTTTTTTGTTGTTAGGGGTAAGTGAGATATCCGTTTTCAATTCTTCTCTTCTTTTTGTACATTGTGAAAAAGCATTTTTGAATGGAGTTTACTTTTAATAACCTTTTACTTATTGGATCTGGACTGCTTGTTTTTAGCGTCTTTTTAAGCAAAACAACAAAGTATGGAATACCTGTTGTTGTGCTATTTATGGTTGTTGGCATGTTGGCAGGTATCGATGGCCCTGGCGGAATTAACTTCTATAATATTCAGATTTCAAAATTCATTGGAACCTTTGCGTTAATACTTATCCTTTTTTCGGGTGGTTTGGACACCCGCTACACCGACATTAAGCCCATCGTAAAGCGGGGTATTGTACTCTCTACGCTGGGGGTGGCTATTACCGCCGTACTTACGGGTATTTTTATCACCTACACCACCGTGCTAACCATGAAGGAAGGGTTGCTGCTTGGTGCAATCATCTCCTCAACCGACGCTGCCGCTGTATTTACCATACTGCGTTCTAAAAGCATGGGGTTAAAGAATAATATTCGTCCGTTGCTCGAGTTCGAGAGCGGCAGTAACGATCCGATGGCCTACCTGCTTACCATAACCATGATTATGCTGATAAAAAATCCCGACAGCAGCGTGTTCGGATATGTGTGGTTCTTTATAAAGCAGTTTGCTATTGGTGGCGCTGTTGGTGTGGCAATGGGATACGCCATAACGCGTATAATGAACCGCATCAGCCTAAACTTTGACGGTTTGTATGCTGTACTACTTCTTGGGTTGGCCATTCTTTCCTTCTCGTTGGCCGATTTTTTAGGTGGAAATGGATTTCTTTCGGTCTACCTAGCTGCAATAGTTCTTGGTAACAGCGATTTTATCCATAAGCGTAGCCTCACCAAGCATTTCGATGCGCAGGCTTGGATGGTGCAGATAATCATGTTCCTTACCCTGGGGCTGCTGGTTAACCCTTCCGAACTTGTTCCACTAATAGGAGTCGGATTACTTTTCTCTGTTTTCATTATTCTGGTAGCACGCCCTATTGCGGTGCTAACCTGCCTTTGGGGTTCGAACTTTACTACCCGATCTAAGATTTTTATTTCGTGGGTTGGCCTGCGTGGGGCCGTTCCTATAATTCTTTCAATTTATGCACTCGAGGCTGGGGTCGAGAAGGGAAGGCTTATCTTCAACCTGGTCTTTTTCATATCGCTCACCTCGGTGCTGGTTAAGGGAACAACGATTCCTGCTATCGCAAAATTTTTGAAGCTGAATGTGCCTATGGGAATAAGGAAAAAATCTACGCTGGATATCGAACTGGCCAATAAAATTAAGTCGATAGTGGTGGAACTAGATGTGGCTGCCGAGTACCACTGCGTAGGTAAAAACCTCGTCAACCTCGAGCTCCCTCATGGCATAACCATAACCATGCTTAACCGCAACGGGCACTTCTTGGTCCCCGACGGCTTTACAACCATTCAGGTGGGCGATAAGCTTACCATCCTTGCCGATTCGGTTACCACGCTAAAGGCGTTCCATAAAAAGATTGGGGTTGCTTAACCAGATAACCCCGTTATAAGAAAGAAGGTGGCTACCCTAATACCATTAGGGTGGCCACCTTTTCTATTACACAAAGGTTTCTTTCAACCTCTTTTAGGGGGCTTGCTGTGGCTACCTGTACGCTGCGGCTGCCTTTTTTACCACCTCGCACATTTGGGCGTACTGCGCCTCTATGCTGCTAAGTAGCTGGTATTGGGCAAGCGTACGTTGTAGGTTATGGTTGGCATCCTTTACCTTGTAGTAGTTGTCTCCGTCTATGTAGTCCATAAGGAATCGTAGCACCTGCTCGTAGGTAATGTACTTGGCCGAGAAGGCGAGGTACTCGATTTCTGTAGGGGTTAGGAAGCTGATGGTTTGCGAAAGGTAACCTTTGGCGTACGCTTCAAATATCTCCATGTTCATGGATACGTTCTCCAAGTTTGGATCATCCTCTAACCCGGTGTTGGTATACGAGCGGATGGCGTCTCCAAAGTCGTTTAGGCAGGTGCTGTTAAGAACCGTATCTAGGTCTATAACGCAAAGCACGTCGCCTTTTTGGTCGAATAGGATGTTGTTAATCTTGGTATCGTTGTGCGTTACGCGGGTAGGGATTGTTCCGTTTTCTACCAGCTCCCAAAACTTAAGCATCTCCTCGCGGCGGCTTTCTATCCAGCCAATCTCGGTGGCAACAGCGGCTTTACGGCCTACTGGGTCTTTGGCAAGCACCTCGTCCCACTGCTTAAAGCGGTAGCGGATGTTGTGAAAGCCCGGAAGAATGTCGGCAAGCGGAGCCTTTAGGTCGGCAACCATCGACTGGAATAGCCCTATACCTTTACCGCCTTGGAATGCGAGCTCGGGCGTACGTGCTGCTTGGTAGGTAATGCTATCCTTAATAAATAGGCAGGCTGCCCAGTATTCGCCTTCCTCATCTTGGTAGTACAGCTTTCCGTCAACGGTAGGGGTAACGGTAAGCGCCTCCCTCATGGGGTCGCCACCTTTGGCTACCACCTTTGCCTTGATGTGGTCGCAAACAAGCGCGATGTTATTCATCATGGCAGGTACGTCGGTAAATATTTTGCGGTTCTTGCGTTGTAGAAGGTAGCTGTCGGTTCCGTCGGTATGTACTATAAAGGTATCGTTTATAAATCCTTCGCCTAGGGGTTTCACTTCTGTTGGGGTTGCCCCAAATTGAAACTGGCGGCAAATAGAAAGTAGTTCCATGTATTTCCTCTTTGTTTTTACGTGTGCGTTTAGGGGGGTAAATATATTCAAAATATGGCGCCGAAATAGTTGGATGCCCTCAAATTTGCGCCTGTTTTATTAGTGTAATTTAAGAGTGTGTGTTTTAATAGGGGCTTTGCGGGTGTGAATATAAAATAGGCGAATTATAAGCGGCGTACTGGTAGGAGATATCCCTGTGCAAGTTTTGTACCTTATGGCATATTTTCTTTTGCTATCGTTATGTAAAGTTGTTCTTCTAATTTGTATGTATAAATTTGAAAAAAAACTAAACGGCCACTTATGAGAATACTAGCATTTATGGCTTTGATGGCAACCGCCTCCGTAGTTGCCGCTCAAAAGCTTCCTGATAAGGTATTTTGGAAGGAGACCTTCTCCGAAGGAAACCTTCCTAAAGGATGGAAGGCGGTTGCTCTTAACGACAGCAGCATCAGCTGGTTTGTAACCGACCAACCCTTCCCCGGATCGTACGGTAGAAACTACCAAGCACCCCCTATTGCCTCCAACAGCCGAGGATACCACCTCCAGTTTGCCCCTGCCGTTAAGGTAGACAAGCGCTACCGCAAGTGGAAGAAGGAGGGCAAGTACCCCAACGCCTACGTGCAGTCCGACGCTATCGACTGCTCTAAAAAGAAGTCGGTGGTGCTGAAGTTCCAGCAAAACTTCTACTGGAACGATAGGGATATGGACAAGGACGCGGGCCTTTTTGTGGGCGTCAGCAACAACGGTAAGGATTGGACCGAGTACGATGTACGCAACAACGTTCCTGCCGGCGAGGACTGCCTAAACCCCATGAACGTCGAAATCAACATAACCCGCACCGCTGCCAACCAAAAGAACGTATACCTCCGCTTCTCGTGGCGAGGGTTGTACCATTGGTACTGGATGGTCGACGATGTGGAGCTTACCGAAGCCTTTGACGCCGACATCCTCGCCTACAACCTCGACTCGCACAAGGAAACGGGCAACAAGTTCGGCGCTAACGACCAGCTGGTGTTTAAGGTGGTAAACCTAGGCTCTCAAAGCATCACCAACAGCTTCGATTGCCAGCTCTTTGTCGACAACCGCGAGCCCATTAAGGTTACCGTGCCTGCCAGCAAGAAGAAGCCCATTGGCATCATTGATACCGTTGCCGTACGCTTCCCCAACCTTAACCTAGCCGACATTGGTCTGCACAAGGTTAAGTTCGTAGCCCAGCTACCCGGCGATATGCGCACCTCCAACGACACCATCAGCAAGATACTATACTCCGGCGCCTACGAGCTGGGCAAGGTTACCCGCTTCGAGCAGCGCAACGACTTCTTCGAGCTGGCCTGCAACCGGGCCAAGGTGCGCCTGCAGTTCCCCCGAAGCGATATCTTTAGGGTGATGATGGCCTACGATGGCGAGTTTACCGATCCTGCAGGAAAGGATATCGTTATCAACCTCCCCGAAAAGGCGGCTGCAGTGGCCCACTCCGATCAGGGCGACTACTACCTCTTTAAAACCGATAAGCTGGCTCTTCGTGCCTACAAGAACCCGCTTCGTTTGGCCCTATACCGCGCCGATAACGCCACCTTGGTGTGGGAGGAGCAGCGCGGAATGACCTACGGTCAGCAAACCGTTCAGTACCTTCGCCGCGGTACCACCGAGTACTACTACGGCGGCGGGATGCAGAACGGCCGTTTCTCGCATCGCGACAAGACCATCAAAATGAACATCGACTACAACTGGGAGGATGGCGGCAACCCTAACCCCGCGCCCTTCTTTATGAGCACCGCCGGATGGGGAGCCCTGCGCAACACCTACGCACCGGGCGAGTACACCTTCGGCGATACGGTTAAGCTCTCGCACGAGGAGCCCCGATTCGACTCCTACTTCTTTGTCGGCACCACGCTTAAGGATATCCTAAATAGCTACACCGATATTACCGGCAAACCCTTCCTTATGCCCCGCTGGGGGCTGAGCATGGGCGACGCCAACTGCTACAACCGCGGCGCAAAGTCGGGCAAAACCGTTGGATCAACCTCCACGGGCCACTCTGGACTAACGCCTAGCGTCATAGATATTATTGCCGATAAGTACATCGAGCATAACATGCCCCGAGGTTGGATTCTCCCCAACGATGGCTACGGATGCGGCTACACTCGCCTCGACTCGGTGGTTACCGAGCTCCACAAGCGCGGCTTTTACACCGGGCTGTGGACCGAAAGCGGCGTAGAGAAGATTGCTCGCGAGGTGGGCCAGTACGGATCGCGCCTCTGCAAGCTCGATGTGGCTTGGGTAGGACCCGGATACAAGTTTGCCCTCGACGGCGCTAAGGCCGCCTACGAAGGAATAGAGAAAAATAGCAATGCCCGCGGATTTGTGTGGATGGTATGTGGTTGGGCGGGCTCTCACCGTAACGCAGTTCTTTGGACTGGAGACCAGTCCGGAACCTGGGATTACATTCGTTGGCACATCCCAACGGTAATCGGATCCGGACTTTCGGCCCAGAACTGCGCTACCGGTGATATCGACGGCATTTTTGGCGGTAGCGACTCCACCTTTACCCGCGACCTGCAGTGGAAATGCTTTACGCCTGCCTTTATGTCCATGTCCGGATGGGCATCTAACAACAAGAACGGCGTAGTCGACAAGCAGCCTTGGCTTTTTGGCGAGCCTTTCACCTCCATCAACCGCAAGTACCTTATGCTTAAGCAGCGCCTTACGCCATACATGTACACCCACTGTGCCGAGGCCAACAAAACTGGCGTACCCGCCGTGCGCGCCCTCGTACTCGAGTACCCCAACGACCCCAACACCTGGGGCGAGGAGACAACCCGCTACGAGTTCCTCCTAGGTAAGGATATTCTGGTAGCACCCGTATTTAAATCGGAGGATAAGCGCGATGGCATCTACCTACCTCAAGGTACGTGGATCGACTTTTGGGATGGCAAGCCCTACAGCGGCGGCACCACCCTCAACGGCTACGCCGCTCCGCTCGATAAGCTGCCCCTGTTTGTACGCTCGGGCGCCATCATCCCCATGTACCAGCAGATGATGTTCGACGCGCAACGTCCAGCCGACACGCTCACCCTTCGAATCTTCCCTAACGGAGCTTCGTCGTACAACCTTTACGAAGACGACGGCCTAACCCGCGATCACCGTGTGGGCAAGTTTGCCACCACCAAGTTTGATGCGGTTGCCGGCAGCAGCTCCTCGCTCGATGTTACCGTAAACCCCGTGGTGGGCACCTACAACGGAATGTACGCCGCACGAGCCTACATCCTCGAGGTGGTTACCGCCGCTACCCCCAAGCAGGTAGCCGTTAACGGCAAAAAGCTGGCAAAGGTGCGCACCCTTGCCGACTTCGAGCGCTGCAACGAGGGCTGGTTCTACGACACCTGCTTTATGGGCGGTGCCGTAAGGGTTAAAACGGCCAAAGTTTCTACTGCCGCTACCACCGCCATCAGCCTTAAGTAGGGCTAACGGCGCAGCCGCGTGGCGCAGCTTACCATACTGGCGATGCTGGGGGCAACCCCGGCATCGCCTTTTTATGTTGATGGCGCACACCTGCAAGCTGCGCGCCTGTAGCTGGTAGTAGTCGTGGCACAGTAGGCTTTATTGGAGGTAGAATTAGCTTTAGCGTAGGCAGAATCCGTTAACACTACTCTATAGTGAGCAGTAGCGTCGGCAGAGTACGCAATGGAGAGTTTGGAGTAAGCTTTAGCGAAGGTAGAATTAGCTTTAGCGTCGGCAGAATGCGTTAACACTACTCTGTAGTAAGCAATCGCGTCGGCAGAGTAAGCGTTGGAGAGTTTGGAGTAAGCCTTAGCGAAGGTAGAATTAGCTTTAGCGTCGGCAGAATACGTTAACACTACTCTGTAGTAGGCAATAGTGGCGGCAGAGTAAGCGTTGGAGAGTTTAGAGTAAGCTTTAGCGGAGGTAGAATTAGCTTTAGCGTCGGCAGAATACGTTAACACTACTCTGTAGTAAGCAATCGCGTCGGCAGAGTAGGCTTTGGAGAATTTATAGTAAGCTTTAGCGAAGGTAGAATTAGCTTTAGCGTTGGCAGAATACGTTAACACTACTCTATAGTAAGCCTTGGTGAAGGTAGAAACCGTTAACAAAAGTGTGGAGTACGCTTTGGGGGAAGCCGAATCCGTTAACAAAGGCAGGTAGCTGGCGGTGGCAGGGCAGGAGTGCCGAGTGGCGCCCAAAGCGAAAGGGGCATGAATCCCTTCATACCCCTTCATCATGGTAACTAAAAGTATATATAGTATATAGTATTAAGCGGCTGCTCTCTTATGGCACGTTCTGTACCACGCTACAACCATGAAAACAAAGAAGTAGCTGCTTACTACAACAATTTCCTTTAGGGTAAACATCGACGTGTGCTTTGCAATGGTCTCTATGTATGCGCTGCCGCTGGTCATCGGGTAAAAGGTCGGAATCAGGTAGGCATACTCCCACGAGGCCACAATAATGGTGATGATGAAGAGCCCAATCCCCACACCTATCGACTTTACCTGGTTCTTTACTTCAAACGATACGTAGTAGTAGATGGATAGGATGCCCATGGTGCAAGCTAGCACCTTAAACATAAGCGCTGCGGCCACCTTCCACGGTATGTTGGCTACCAAAAAGCCAAGATCGGGCTTAATGATTGATAGCGTAACGCCCAAGCCAAGGGTTAGTATCATGGTAAGCACCACCGCCGATACGTTTAGCAGCAGCAGCATGGCAAACTTGCTCCAAAATACCACATGCTTGCTGTAGGGTAGGGTGTAGGTTATACGCCAGGCCGAGTTCTTATGCTCTAGGTTGAGCAGCTGGCTGGCTAGCAGTATAAGGTACATGGGCAGAAACACCATCGACGCGCTGGCCCACACGCGGGTCACCATCGGTATCCACGGGTCCGTCTTGGCGGGTAGCATATCGTGTCCTTTAAAGAAGTAGGCCAGCAGGTAAATCCCAATAATAAAGAATGGACCGGCGTAGGTTAGCCAGTAGGCGGCCGTTCCCTTTGCCTTTATGGTTTCGCCCTTAAATGCGGCGGTAAATTGCTCTAGTGCGGTTTTCATATTCGTTATAGTTAGGGGTTATACGGATAGCTTTTGGAAGGAGTGCTCCTGCTGGTTGTCGGTATTCTCGAATAGCTTAATGTACATTTCCTCTAGGGTTTGATGTTCCTTGTAGATGCCGTAAACCTCCACGTTGTGGCTTACTAGCAGCTGGTTTAGCAGGGCGATATCCTTGTCGGTGTTGTACTCCACGCCAATCTTTAGCGATCCGTTGCGTTGCAGCTGGTAGCTTTTCTTTAGCAGCTGCTCTACCTTGTCTATGGCGTCTACGGTAAACCAAACGCGCTTCTCTACGGCAATACGCTCGGTTAGCAGCTCCACCTTGCCCTCAAAAACGGTCTTCCCTCTATTTATTATGGAGATATGGGTGCACAGCTTTTCGACCTCCGAGAGCAGATGGCTCGATACGAAGATCGTGGTGCCATACTGCTGGTTAATACGTACCAGCAGCTCGCGCACTTCGATAATGCCGTTGGGGTCTAGCCCGTTCGATGGTTCGTCAAGTACCAGCAGCTCGGGCTTAGGCATCATCGCCATGGCCAGAGCTAGGCGCTGCTTCATCCCTAACGAAAACTGCGAAACCTTTTGCTTGCCGGTGGTCGACAAACCAACCAGCTCGAGCGCCTCGGCAACCGACGCTTGGGGTAAACCGT
Organism: Alistipes sp. ZOR0009; assembly: GCF_000798815.1. Classification (NCBI taxonomy): domain Bacteria; kingdom Pseudomonadati; phylum Bacteroidota; class Bacteroidia; order Bacteroidales; family Rikenellaceae; genus Alistipes; species Alistipes sp. ZOR0009. The sequence continues at coordinate 73,568 of NZ_JTLD01000031.1, forward strand.
GAGCTAAGCGGATAAGCTCGAGGTTCTTGGTTGCCGAAAGGTGCTCGTAGAAGGTTGGGCTATCTATCAGAGAGCCTATATTCGAGAGTATGGAGATCCTACTTTGCTGGTAGCGCTGGCCAAAGAGGGTTACGTCTCCCGCTTGCGGGTCGAGCAGCCCCATGGCAATTCGTATGGTGGTACTTTTTCCCGATCCGTTTGGCCCAAGAAAGCCGTAGATGCTCCCTCTTGGAATCTGAAGCGAGAAATCGTTCAGCACCTTTACCCCATTCGAGTAGGCGAAGGTTACATGGCTAAGTTCTACTATCGGTTTCATATTTATCGCTATTAGTTGATGTTGTTGCGAGGGCGTATGTTGGCCCTATCGCGGTACAAACATCCGAAGTCTCGTCACCTTTGTCAACTTTATTCGATAAACGTCCTCCTTTATTCGACGAACGGAAAGCCTGCTGCCCTAAGTGCGCTGCAGGGCGTGCGCTTCCGTTTGTCGATGCCCCATATCCTTTTGTCGAAAAAATGGAGCGGCGTACTTCCTTTTTCTTTATTTTGTGAAAAAAAATGATGGGAAAGGTTACCCGTTTTTTAAATCAGCATGGGCTGGTAGTGTTGGCTCACTCGTTAATGGTGCTGCTTATTGTAATTGTAAGCAACCTACAACCATCCATTATTCTCTTTGCTGTATCCTCGGTGGTGCCCATTTATCTTAACCACTTTGTGCTTATCCCCAGGTTGCTTAACGAGCGTAAGCTGTGGAAGTATGTTGCCAACGTGCTGTTGATGCTTGTGGTCTACTACTTCTTTTTTTACACCGTCATGCGCGCATTCTTTTACGTGGGTAACGATTTGGGGATGAAAAACCATAAACCGGAGCATTTCTGGGATCAGCTACTGCTTGGCATGACGATGTTTGTAACCGTACTCCTAGTTATATTTGGGCTGGTAACCTCCATCATTCGGCTTATTCACGATTCGATGTCGGTAGCTGAGATGCGCGAGCGGCTATCCTCGATACAGGGAGAGAAGATGGCCGCAGAGCTAACGGGGTTAAAGTCGCAAATAAACCCGCACTTCTTTTTCAACTCGCTGAATAGCATCTACGCCCTCTCGTTAGACGCTTCGCCCGAAACGCCTAGCTACATCCTAAAGCTCTCTGGGCTGATGCGCTACGTGCTTTACGAGTGCAACCAGCCGTTTGTGGCGCTAAGCAAGGAGATCGAGTTCCTGCGCTCGTATATCGACCTGCAGCGTATCCGCCTAAACGAAAAGTACACGGTCGAATTTGTTGTGGAGGTCGAGCAGGAGGAGCAACCTATTGCACCGCTGCTTTTCTTGCCGCTAATCGAGAACTGCTTTAAGCATGGGTTGGGCGCTGTTTCCTCCTCATCCATCAAAATACTCCTAAAGGCCGATGCCGAGCAAGTATACCTCCGTACCGAAAATCCCTACACGCCTAGCATGCTCAACAAGCCTAACAGAGAGGGCGGACACATTGGCTTAGCCAACGTGGAGAAGCGCTTGAAGCTCATTTACCCCGATAGGCACCAGATGAGCTACAAGTCCGAAGGGTATATCTTTACATCAGAAATAACAATAAAGCCATGAGTATTCGCTGTTTGATTGTAGATGACGAGCCACTGGCACAGCGGGTGGTAGAGAAGTATATCGAGCAGATCCCAGCGCTGAACTTGGCTGCCAAATGCTCCAATGCGCTGGAGGCTATCGATCCGTTGGCTAAGGAATCCATCGATATTATCTTCCTCGACATAAATATGCCCTCGCTATCGGGGGTAGAGTTTCTACGTTCGCTAAAAAATCCGCCGTTGGTGATCATAACCACCGCCTACCCCGAGTATGCGCTCGAAGGGTTTGAGCTCGACGTGGTGGACTACCTGCTTAAGCCCATACCTTTCGAGCGATTTGTTAAGGCCGTGAATAAGGCAATCGCCAGGCTGCAGCTGCGTAGCGTAGGTAACGGTACTCCGGCTGCCGTAGAGGCTAAAAATTCGTCCGACCAGCTTTCGCTAACCGTAAAGGCGGATAAACGCATCTACAAAATACCGCTCTCTTCCATCATCTATATCGAGGGGATGGGCGATTATGTTACCGTATATTCGGCAAAAGGGAAAATTATTGCACACGATACCATGAAGCGGCTGGAGGAGGAGTTGAGGCGACCTGATTTTATAAGGGTGCACAAATCATACATCATATCAGCGCAATGGGTTGATTATGTGGAGGGGAATTCCATAAAAGTAGGCGATACGATGATTCCGATTGGCAAGAGCTACCGCGACGAAGTGTATCCTTTTTTTGAGTAGAGCTGTTCTTTCCCTAAACAATGTTGGATTATGTTCTTGCAGATATATTACATTTGTAGGCTTACTTTGATAGAATGAAACTAGAAATCGACCATAGCAGTCCAATTCCATTGCACCTTCAGGTCGAAGCGATGCTAAGGAAGTTAATTGAAGAGAAGGAGTACCAGGATGGAGCGTTCCTTCCCGACGAGGTGTCACTTGCCAAGAAGTTGGGAATAGCTCGTAACACGCTGCGACAGGCCATCAACAAGTTGGTGTTCGAAGGACTATTGACGCGTAAAAAGGGCGTAGGTACCCGGGTATCGGAGAAAACATTCGAAACAAGCCTTGATAGCTGGCACAGCTTTACTCAGGAGATGAGCAACAAGGGGGTAGCCCTAAAGATGTATAGCCTAGAGAGTGGGTTTGTCGAAGTTTCAGAGCGCATCCGCAACTTTTTAATGGTGGAGCCTAAGGCGCAGGTGCTAAAGGTTTCGCGTTTGCGTGGCTACGCCGATGCTCCATTCGTATTTTTCGAGAGCTACTTCAATCCACGTATCGGTCTTACTGGCAACGAGGACTTTTCTCGCCCACTTTACGAAATTCTGGAAAGAGACTTTTCTATTGTTCCGTCATTGTCTAAAGAGCGTATTTCGGCACGTCTGGCTTCGCCACAGGAGGCGGCTCTTTTGGGCGTAAATACCAAAACTCCAGTTATGGTACGCGAACGCTTCGTCTACGATTCGGGTATGCGTCCCGTGGAGTATAACATTGGGATTTATAATGCTGAGAAATTTATTTATTCGATAGATATTAAGGTGTAGAGCTAAACTTGCGAACTTTCCGCAAGTTTATGCTTTTTTATTTGTTTAAACATGTAAACAAATTATATTTGCTTCGTATTACTAACAGTAGCATTACACCTATGAAGCAGGATAATTTTAGTTTACGAAAGGTAGCCCCCATGCTTATGGCCTACATGGTTATGGGCTTTGTCGACATCGTGGGTGTCGCAACGGGGTACATTAAGCAGGACTTTGAGCTGTCGGATGTGTGGGCGCAAACCATCCCCTCGTTGGCCTTTGTCTGGTTCTTCCTCATGTCTATTCCTTCGGGAATTCTTCAAGATCGATTTGGTAAGAAGCGTATGCTCAATATGGGGATTGCTCTTACCGCTGTAGGGATGCTCGTTCCTTTTGCATTCTACTCGCTATTCACTGTTGCTATTTCGATAATACTACTTGGTGTCGGAAATACGATTATCCAAGTCTCCTCCAATCCACTGCTACGCGATGTAATCTCCTCGGAGAAGCGCTTTGCGAGCATGATGAGCCTTTCTCAGTTTATAAAGGCAATTGTTTCGTTGCTTGGTCCAATCTTGGCAACGTTTGCTGCGGCTTCGTTTGGTTCGTGGAGGTTGGTTTTCTTGGTGTATGGGGTAACCTCCATTGTTGCTTACCTGTGGCTTGCCGCAACAACGATTGAGGAGAGCCGCAGCACAGAGGTTCGTGCCACATTCTCTTCGTGCTTAGGGTTGCTTAAGAATCCTTTTGTGCTGGGGATGACAATGGCCATCTTCTTAATTGTAGGTGCCGATGTGGGGATGAACTCAAATATTGCCGCTATTCTTTCTTCTCGCTATGGGATAGGTTTAGAGGAGGCGTCATTAGCTATTAGCATCTACTTTACGGCTCTTATGATTGGCCGTTTTTCGGGTGCGCTGCTGCTAAGCCGTATTCCGCTCCGCAAGTTCTTGCTGGCATCGTCGGTGCTCGCTATTGCGGCGGTGGTATTCTTTATGGTGGCTCCATCTGTCAACCTTGCTCGTGCTGCCATCTTTTTGGTAGGTTTAGGCTCTGCCAACCTTTTCCCGCTGATTTTTACTGCAGCAATAAATAGAATGCCCGATCGCTCTAACGAAATTTCGGCCTTGATGGTAATGGCAATTTCGGGAGGAGCGCTAATTCCTCCAATAATGGGGGCAGTTAGTGGAGCCTTTGGTGTTGCCGCTAGCGCTGTGGTTATTCTTATCTGCTTGCTGTACGTTCTATTCGCTGCTCTATCCACCAAACTCAAATAATCATGATTAAGAAAGTTGCTCTATTAGCCTTTGCGGCTGGATTGCTTCTAAGTTCGGGTGTCATGGCACAGGATTTATTTCCTAATAAGTATGTTAAGCCCAACTTAGGAGCAGTTCATGCTCGATGGTTTTTTTACACGCCAGCCGCGCTTCCTTTTGGAATGGCGAAGCTGGCACCTCACACCAACGCCTATGGTAGCCCGGGTAGCTGGCTTCCTTGTGGGTACGACGATAGGCATGGCTCTATCGAAGGCTTTGGCCATTTCCACGAGTTTCAGGTAGGAGGTGTGGTGGTAATGCCAACAGTTGGCAAACTGAAAACAGTTCCCGGAACCGTGGAGAATCCAGAGTTGGGCTATCGCTCTCGTTTCGATAAGAAGGAGGAGCATGCTGAACCCGGATACTACTCTGTTTTTTTAGAGGACTATGGAATAAAGGCCGAAATTACCGCTACTACTCGTGTTGGATTTCATCGTTATACCTTCCCTAAAACGGATAATGCCCATTTGATCTTTGATATTGGGCATAAGCAGGGTGAGAGTAGCGATGTTGTTGAGGCGTATATGGCTCAAACCGGAGATAAAACGGTTGAGGGGTACGTGATAACCTATCCAGAGTATGTCAAGTTTTGCCAACCAGGCGGACGCGTGAAGATGTACTTCTATGCCGAAATGAATAAATCTCCTAAATCGGTAGGTTCTTTTGTAGACGACAAGCAGGTTGTTAGTGCCAAGGAGACTAAGGGTATTGCTAATGGTATGTTCCTAAACTTCGACATGAAGGAGGGAGAACAGCTTCTAATGAAAGTTGGCGTATCCTACACAAGCATTGCCAATGCAAAATTAAATCTGCAAAAGGAGGCTGCGACGCTAGCCTTTGATGATGCAAAGCAGCGCGCTGTTGCCGAATGGCAAAAAATGCTAGGCCGTATCGAGGTTAAGGGTAAGTCGGAGGATGATAAGGTGAAGTTTTATACGGGACTATACCATTCACTTCTAGGTCGTGGCATATCCAGTGATGTAAATGGTCAATATCCTAAAAACGATGGAGGTGTTGGTCAAATTGCGCTTGATAAGAACGGGGTGCCAACTCACAACCATCATAACACCGATGGTGTTTGGGGGGCTTTCTGGAACCTATTCCAGCTGTGGGGCTTAGCATACCCCGATGTTTATAGCGACTATATGCAGTCGGTACTAGATTTTCATAAGGATACGGGCTGGATGCATGATGGTGAAGCTGCAGGAATGCATTCTAATGGGGTGCAAACCAACTTTATGGGGCTAGCGCTTGCGGCTGCTTACAACTGCGGTATTCGCGATTTCGATATTAAACATGCCTACCAAGCGGCTCGCGATAACGAGTTGGAGTACCGTAATCGTCCTTTTGGCTCAGGTAAATACGATCTTCACTACTTTGTAAACAACGGCTATGTGCCTTATAAGGATACAACCATCTCCAATGGTTGGGTATTCAACTTTGGGGCATCGCATACATTGGAGTTTGCTTTTAGCTCCTATGCGGTTGCCAACATGGCCAAAGCGCTTGGAAAGAAGGCTGACTATAAGCGGCTAATAAACCAAGCTACTTTCTACCGTAATATTTTCGATAGCGAGACTAGGTATATTCGTCCTAAGCTGGAGAGCGGCGAGTTTATAAAAGATTATAACCCAAAGGAGGCTTGGAAAGGCTTTCAGGAGGGTAACGGATATCAGTATACTTGGTATGCACCTCATGATATTGGAGGCTTAATTAATCTTGTTGGAAAGGATCTTTTTAACGAGCGTTTGGATAAGACCTTCTTCGAGTCGCAGAAGCTTGAGTTTGGAGGTGGTAAGCAGGTTGATAGTTTTGCCGGCATTGAAATGCTCTATAATCAGGGCAATCAGCCTTGCCTTCATATTGCTTGGCTCTACAACTATTCGGGAAAGCCTTGGCTTACCCAAAAGTGGACTCGTACCATCTGTAACGAGTTCTATGGTGTAACTCCATCCAATGGTTATGGTTACGGACAGGACGAGGATCAGGGACAGCTCGGAACTTGGTTTGTGCTGGCCTCGATGGGGTTATTTGATGTGCAGGGCCATAGCGCGGCATCTCCATCTTTCCAAATCGGAAGTCCAATGTTCGATGAGATAACAATTCATCTTCATCCAAAATATACCAAGGGAAAAACCTTAAAGATTGTTACAGCTAATAACTCTAAAGATTCGTTCTACGTTCAGGATGCTTCGTTCAATGGAAAGTCGTTGAACAGCTGCTGGATTCCACGAAACGATTTGATGAAGGGTGGTGTTCTACGGCTGGGAATGGGGGCAACTCCAAATACCAGCTGGGGGGTAGCAACACCTCCTCCTTCGATGACTCGATGAGTTTTGAATTGTAGTGTGTTAAGAACAGGTGGAAGGATAGACAGCTCCTTCCCTTGTTTTTAAGGCAACAAATGATGTAAGTCTAAACACGTTAAACTAGTAATATCTATGAAGCAGCTATTTGTGCTTGTGTTTGCCATTTCCTGCTCTTGGGCGATGGCCATTAATCCGACCAAAACGCTGGTCGAGAAGGTAAAAACGAATAATACCTATCCTCTTATTGTAGAGAAGGCCAAAGCGGTAATGGAGACTGGCTTCAATGCTGGCGATGGCTATGGCGAAGTATGGATTAGGGACTACAATACCTTTATCGAGCTGGCTTGCGATGTCTACGATGCTAAAACCGTAAAAGAAAACCTTCTTGTATTCTTCACGCTTCAGGGGGTAGATGGTAACATCGTGGATGGCTTTATTCCAAAAAGCAAAGCCGCTGCTGGGTACGACTATATCCACACAAAACTTGAGGCGCGCTATGCTGGTCACAAGAATACCGTGGAGACAGATCAGGAAACTTCCTTGATTCAGGCAATATATAAGTATGTAAAGCGTACTGGTAAAACCGACATCCTTACCGAAAAGGTAGGCGACAAAACCGTTGCTGTTCGCATGGAGGAGGCAATGGAGTATCTGCTAAACCATCGCTACAGCGCACGATATGGCCTAATATGGGGTGCTACCACCGCCGATTGGGGCGATGTGCAGCCCGAGCACGAGTGGGGGGTATACCTAACTAGCGATACCCACTACGCCATTGACATATACGACAATGCGATGTTTGTTATTGCATTAGATAACATGATGGAGCTTCTTCCGAACACAAAGGCTCGTTGGAAGTCGGTAAGGGACGACATTGCAAAGAACTCTCGCAAATACTTGTGGGATAAGAAAAATCAGAAGTTCATCCCCCATATCTACCTAAATGGATCTCCGTTCTCCGCTTCTCTCGATGAGAATGCTATCTTCTACCACGGAGGAACCGCCGTTGCAATTGAAGCAGGTCTGCTTTCGAAGGCGGAGATTAAGGTTTCGTTGGACAAGATGATTAAGAATGTAAAGGAATCAGGTGCGGCCACCATTGGTCTTACCATGTATCCTCCATACCCTCAAGGTGCTTTTATTGGAAAGGGGATGTACCCCTATGGCTACCAAAATGGGGGAGACTGGACTTGGTTTGGTGCTCGTATGATTCAGCAGCTTATCCACTACGGGTTTGTTCAGGAGGCCTATGAGCAAATGCAGCCTATGGTCGATCGTGTAATAGCCAACAAGGGCTTTTACGAATGGTACAGCGTAGATAATAAGCCTTCTGGTTCGGGAACATTCCGAGGCGAGGCTGGCGTGCTGTACAAATCTATCCAAATGATTCAGAACTGGGCTAACACCACGAAGTAGAACTTATAATTGTATGATGAGCAACTTAAATAGTAAAAGAAACACCGCACAATTCCTCCTGCCGCTGCATAAAGATGGCGAAACGGCAGGTCAGTACGATATTTACCCCAGCCTAAAGGTATCCGAAGATGCCGTTAGCGAAGGCTTCGGCTCCCTTGCTGCCCGCATTGCTGGCTGCAAGCAGGTGCTGCTCGAAGGCTACGTAGGCGTATTCTTCGACGATTACCGTAACGAGCTCGAAAAGGAGCTGCTGAAGCTGGGGGTAGCATCAACTTGGGTTGATGTCTCTACCGCCATGAAATCGGAGGACGATATAACCGCTATGGTGGAGCCTTTTCTTGGCGGCGACGATCCCATCTTCGGGAAACGAACCACCCTTACGCTTTCCGACTTCTTTGTTGCCGAAAAGTTGCAGGCCCTTAAGCCTGCAGGCGGGCTTACCATTGCCTACGGCGTTGGCGCCTCGCTGCTCGATTGGGACGCGGAGCTCATTTACCTCGACCTGTCGAAAAACGAGCTGCAGTTTCGTTCTCGCGCAGGCAGCATCACCAACATCGGCTGCTCTAAGCCCGATGCCGCAAAGAAGATGTACAAGCGATTCTACTTTGTGGATTGGGTGGTTTGCAATAGGCGTAAGCAGGAGCTGGTTGCTCTGGTCGATGTGTTTGTCGATGCCCAGCGCGATATGCCTACCTGGATTGGCGGAGACGCCGCCCGTGCCGCTTTGGCAACCATGAGCCAAAACATGTTCCGCGTGCGCCCTTGGTTCGAGCCTGGCGCTTGGGGTGGGCAATGGATTAAGGATAAGATCGAAGGGCTAAATAACGATGTGCCCAACTACGCCTGGTCGTTCGAGCTGATTGTTCCCGAGAATGGGCTCCTCATCCAAGGTGGCGATACGCTGCTCGAAATCTCTTTCGACTGGCTGATGTACCACGACGCGAAGGCCGTATTGGGCCACTGCCACGAGCAGTTTGGAACCGAATTCCCTATCCGATTCGACTTCTTGGATACCTATAGCGGCGGAAACCTCTCGGTGCAGTGCCATCCTCAGGTGGAGTACATCCGCGAGCAGTTTGGAGAAAGCTTTACCCAGGAGGAGACCTACTACATTCTCGATGCCGAGCCCGACGCCAAGGTATACCTCGGATTTCAGGAGGATATTGAGCCTGCTAAGTTTGAGCAGGCGCTTACCGACAGCTTTACCAACAACGAGCCAATGGAGGTGGAGCGCTACGTGCAGGTTCTCCCTTCGCGCAAGCACGACCTCTTCCTGATTCCTCCGGGAACCATTCACGGATCGGGCATCAACAACCTCGTTCTCGAAATCAGCACCACCCCATACATCTTCACCTTTAAGATGTACGACTGGCTGCGCCTCGATCTCGATGGCAAGCCACGTCCAATTAACATCGAAAGGGGGATGGAGAACCTCTGCTTCGACCGTAAGGGCGAGCGCGTGCCCAACGAGCTGGTGGCGCATCCCGCCCTGCTCGACGAGGGGCACGACTGGAAGCTCTACCATCTGCAAACCCATCCAAAGCACAGCTACGATGTTGTTCGCTACCACTTTGCCTCCGAGGTAACCATTAGCACCAACAACCGATGCCTGGTGATGAGCCTCGTCGAGGGGACCTCCATCGAGGTGGTTTCGGAAAATGGGCTTACGCAGCAGTTCAGCTATGCCGAAACGTTTGTGGTGCCAGCTGCTGCAGGTAGCGTAAGGGTGCGCCAGCAAGGCGACTCCGAGGCCATTTTGGTGGTTGCCTTTATCAAGTAGATGCTACCCCTCGGATGTCCGTTCGTAGACTGTCATTATGGCAGGAATGCCGCTCGGAAAACGGTGCGATTTTGGGGGAAGTCCGAAGGGACTCCGAAGGCACTCCGAACTCACTCCGAACTCACTCCGAACGGACACCGCTGACAATTTGGCGGAGATGCGAACGAAGACGCTTGTATCTCCATGAAAAAGGGGCTAAAGTTCCCCGTTTCGATCGTATTTAGTAATATTATAGGTTGGCTATTCAGAACTAAAAGTTGCGGTATTCTACAACGCCGAAGCAGGTTCGGAATAGCCAATTTTGCTAATACCTTATATATAATGAAAAAGGTTGTTTTTTTGTTGATGGTGATGCAGGCTGCCGTTGCGGCCCTAGCCCAGCAGGGATGGCTAACGCCCGAGGCGCTTCGGATGAAGCGCGAGCAGATCCGATTTACCGATAACCAGCTGCGGCTCTTCAACGGGCGCGGGGCGGCCCACGTTAAGCGCTACAGCCTAACGGGTATCCACCGCCTTCAGTTTCCGCCCATCGAGCTGGCCAACTACAGCTTCTTCCTCAACTTCTACGAGCACGATGCCGACGTGCTCATTCAGGATAACGTTCCCGATCTTTGGGAGGAGTGGATTCGCTTCGGATCCGGAACCGATCCGCTGGGAGCCAACTTCCGTTCAGGGTTTGCCACCATCCCCGTTACGCAGGACGAGTACTGGGAGCCCAACCGCTATGTTCGTCAGGGTACATTCCATAAGGAGTACAGCCGCAAAACGGTCTCGTTTGGCATAAAAACGGAGACCGTATCCTCGGCAAAAGCCGATGAGGTTATCCTGCGGATGGTGCTAACCAACAGGGAGCCGGAGCCGCTAAAGCTCTCGCTTATTCCCAACCAGCAGGTGCTGGCAAAAGATAATGCCGCCGCCTTTAGCCGCCTATCGCCTTTCGTGCTAGCCGCGGGCGACTATCAGGTAAGCCTCTCGTCCTCCATTCCCGATGTCGATAGCCGAGGATGGTACGTCGAGGTGCCGGCAAAGGGTAGCCGTGAGGTTTATATCGCCATAAAAATGGGGCGTAAGGATGCCGCTACAGCAGCCACCGATGGTGCAGTGGCGGCCCGCTTCGATGGGGCCATAAAGGATACCCGGCAGCGGCTGAGCTTCGCATCGAGCCGTCTACCCGAGCTACGCTCCGATAACCGCCGCCTCGAAGATTTTTATAGGCGCTGTATCGCCACCATGCTCGAGTGCCGCTGGGAGCGCGAGAACTTTATCATCAACCCATTTTGGTCGGTGGGCTCGTGGGTATTCACCATTACTTGGGATAATTCTTTTGCCTCCGATGCCATATCGATAATGGACCCGGCCAGCATGAAGCGCACCATCTTGGTGGCCATGAAGGAGGGCAAGCTTAAAAGCACCTACATCTCTTGGCAGGGCGGGGGAGACGGCATCTTTTACATTCAGGAGCCCTTTGCCCTTAAAACGATGATAGACGCCTACCTCCGCCAAACTGGCGATGTGGCCTTCCTCGACGAGCAGGTTGCGGGCAAAAGCGTCATGGAGTGGATGAAGTCTTGGGGAGACTTACTCCACGCCAAGTACCGCTCTCCCTTTACCGGATTGATGGATATGGGACGGAAGAACGAGGAACTCATCGAGATGCGCACCGACGGCTACAGCGGGGTTGTCCCCGTGGTAAATGGCTTGGCTGTCGATCTCTATCGCTGGCTAGATGGATGGTGCACGCTGCGTAACGATGGCGATGCCTCCAAGTTCCGAGGCTACGCCAACGACCTGAACGACCGCATGCATGCCAAACTTTGGAATAGATCCACCCGCTGGTTCGATAATATTTACCCCGATGGCCGTAGGGAGCCGCTCTACAGCAACCACCTCTTCGATCTGCTTGGTACCAACGCCATCACCGACGAGGAGCGGATGGGCATCATCTCCCATTTGAACGATCAGGAGTTTTTGGGCCCATATAGCGTGTATTCTATATCGAGGCAGGATAAGGTGCGCTGGGATCTTATCGATTCCGATTGGGGCGGAGGAGGCTCCTTTACGGGTGTGCCGCTGCGTCTTGCCCGCAACCTATACGGTATGGGGCAGGGGCCTCTCGCTTGGACAATCCTCTCCCGATTCAGCCGCTATGCCGACTATTTTCCGTACCTCGGTCAGAATCTACGGGCTAACGAGCCTCTTCAGGACGAATCCTCAATGCCTATTCAGATATCGTCTGGGGCAGGTGTAGAGGCGGTTATGTTTGGCCTTTTCGGCATTAAACCCAATATCGATGGTACGATGTCTGTAAACCCTCACTACAGTCTCGAGTTGGGTAGGTCCTCGTTGCAAGGGTATCTCTTTAGAGGACATTTCTATTCTTTCGAGATGGATGAGTTTGGATTTACAGTTTCTCGCGATGGGCAATCGTTTGGCCCATTCAGCTACGGCGAGGAGGCTTTTGTAGGCAAAGATGGTGCCGTTTCGATTGTAAAGAAGGGGCTAGCAGCTCCCTATGTGCGTAGCTACCGTTCGTACTTTGTAAATCGCAGGTCGGTAGAGCTTCTTGCTGATGCTGGCACTCAAATACGCTATACGCTGGATGGAAGTGAGCCATCGCTGCGTAGTACATTATATCAGAAACCATTCAGCATTGATAAAAGCACGGTTGTAAAGGCTATTGCAATTAAAGGAAACGAGCAAAGCCTCATATCGGAGGTGGCATTCGAAAAGTTACATTTCCGAGATGCCGCTAATTCAGGTAATGTCATCAACCGCTACGACTACCCAAGCATAACGCCGCTTTTTACTCTAAGCGAAAGCCATCTTCCATTATATGGTATTTACACCCTAATGGATGGTAAGCATGGTGGTGATACTTACCGCGATGGGCAATGGATTGGAAAGGATAAAGACGACGTATCCTTTCTGCTCGAATGGGATAGTCCTGTAGAGGTAAGAAAGGTGTCTACCCGCTTTTTGCAGTATCAGCCCGAATGGATTTTTACTCCTTTAGCATTTACGGTGGAGGTATCATTGGATGGAAAATCTTTCAAGAAGGTTGGCGAGCAATCTTTTAGTATAAAGGAGCGGTTCGATAAAAAGGAGATAGTTCCTGTTGTGGTGTCGTTTGCAAAGGAGAAGGTGCGCTATGTAAGGGTTACCGCCAAGAATATGGGAGTATGTCCTTCTTGGCATGGAGGTGCTGGCGGAAATGCATGGGTATTTATGGATGAGCTGATCGTAGAGTAGGCCTACAAAGCATTCGCAACTGACGTATCTATTCGGGTAACCGAGCATGGTGCAAGCCCAGCTTTCGCAAGTCTTTTTCTTGCTGGATGGGCTTGCTTTCTCTTGTAGGCAGTAAAAAACCGATGGTTTAGAGTTAAAAATTCATAAAAATAGAATTTGTAAGGTTTCTAATCCCTTAATCAGGACGTGTTTTGGCCGCTTTATTGCAAACGATACTATCTCTTTATGGAATTGGTTTAAAGTGCAATATATCAGCGGTATTCTAATCATTAATCGAAATAGGGAGAAAGAGCGGCCATCGGTGCTACAAGCCACTCCGTAATTGGTTCAAAAGCAACCAAAAAAGTTTGAAACAGAGCTGTAATTGCTTGGTATTAATAAAAAAAAGAAATACCTTTGCAAGCCAATTTGTTAAAGTGTACCTAAATCGTTACAAAACAAAAGCAAGTAACTTTTATGCCTACTATTGAACAGTTAGTTAGAAAAGGAAGGACCAAGAAGGAGTACAAGAGTAAGGCTCCTGCATTGGACGCATGCCCACAGCGACGTGGCGTATGTACTCGTGTGTATACCACAACCCCTAAGAAGCCAAACTCAGCTATGCGTAAGGTAGCTCGTGTTCGTCTTACCAACGGGTTAGAGGTAACCGCTTACATTCCAGGAGAAGGACACAACCTTCAAGAGCACTCGATTGTGCTAGTTCGTGGTGGTCGTGTTAAAGACCTACCAGGGGTTCGTTACCACCTTGTTCGCGGCGCATTAGACGCAGCAGGTGTTGAGGGCCGTAATCAACGTCGTTCTAAGTACGGAACGAAGAAGCCAAAAGCAGGAAAAGGTGGCGCAGCTGCTGCTCCAGCAAAAGGCAAGAAGAAGTAATTAAAAACTATTTGAAAATCAGTTAGATGAGAAAGACGAAGCCTAAAAAAAGGATTCTACTTCCAGATCCAAAATTCAAGGATACCCTTGTAACCAGGTTCGTAAACAACCTGATGTTGGATGGAAAGAAGAGTATTGCCTACACCATCTTTTACAACTCGATGGATTTGGTAGGTGAGAAGATGAAGGACTCAGAAAAGGCTCCTTTAGAAATATGGAAAAAAGCGATTGACAATATCACTCCTCAGGTGGAAGTTAAGTCACGCCGTGTAGGTGGTGCTACTTTCCAGGTGCCAATCGAGGTGCGTGCTGAGAGAAAAATGTCACTAGCAATGAAAAATCTTATCCTTTACGCTCGTAGGCGTTCTGGACGTACTATGGCTGAAAAGCTTGCTGCCGAAATTATGGCTGCTTTTAACGAAGAGGGTGGTGCATACAAACGTAAGGAAGATATGCACAAGATGGCTGAAGCTAACAAGGCTTTTGCTCATTTCAGATTTTAATTAACAAATTTGACGAAAAGGTACAGCACTCATGAGCAAAGATTTACAATATACTAGAAATATCGGGATCATGGCGCACATCGACGCAGGTAAGACTACAACTACCGAGCGTATCCTTTACTTCACCGGGAAGACACACAAGATCGGAGAAGTACATGATGGTGGTGCAACCATGGACTGGATGGTTCAGGAGCAGGAGCGTGGTATTACCATTACCTCTGCTGCTACTACTACCTTCTGGAATTTTGCCGATAAGACTCATAAGATTAACATCATCGACACCCCAGGCCACGTTGACTTTACTGTTGAGGTAGAGCGTTCTCTTCGTGTTCTAGATGGTGCTGTTGCTACTTTTTGTGCAGTAGGTGGTGTTGAGCCTCAGTCTGAAACCGTATGGCGCCAGGCTGATAAGTACAAAGTTCCACGTATTGGTTACGTGAACAAGATGGACCGTATCGGTGCCGATTTCTTTAACGTCGTTGCTCAAGTGAAAGAGCGTCTTGGTGCAAACCCAGTGCCTATCGTAGTTCCAATTGGAGCAGAAGATAAGTTCCGTGGTATCGTAGACCTTATTCACAACCAAGCTTATGTTTGGGATAGCAACAACGAGAAAGATCCATTTAAGGTGATCGGTGTTCCAGAAGAACTTGCTGCAGAAGTTGAAGAGTACAGAGGACAGCTTGTAGAAGCTATCGCTG
Organism: Alistipes sp. ZOR0009; assembly: GCF_000798815.1. Lineage (NCBI taxonomy): Bacteria > Pseudomonadati > Bacteroidota > Bacteroidia > Bacteroidales > Rikenellaceae > Alistipes > Alistipes sp. ZOR0009. Next base: position 88,815 of record NZ_JTLD01000031.1, read on the forward strand.
AATTCGACGATACGCTAATGGAAATGTTCTTCGAAGATCCAAACTCGATTTCTCCAGATCAGATTATCGCAGCACTTCGTCAGGCTACCATCTCAATGAAGGTTGTTCCTATGATGTGCGGTTCTTCATTTAAGAACAAGGGCGTTCAGTATCTTTTGGATGCAGTAGTTCAATACTTGCCAAGTCCAAACGATGTTGAGTCTGTAATCGGTGTTAATCCTGATACTGAAGAGGAAGTAGTGCGCCATCCAGATGCAAAAGAGCCTCTTGCAGGTCTTGCATTTAAGATTGCCACTGACCCATTCGTTGGTCGTTTGGCTTTCGTTCGTATCTACTCTGGTCGCATCGACGCAGGTTCTTACGTATACAACACTCGTTCTGGAAAGAAGGAGCGCGTATCTCGTATTTTCCAAATGCACGCCAACAAGCAAAACCCAGTTGAATTCATTGAGGCTGGTGATATTTGTGCTGTTGTTGGATTTAAAGATGTTCGCACTGGTGATACCATCTGTGATGAGAACAACAAGATTGTTCTTGAATCTATGAGCTTCCCTGAGCCAGTTATCGGTCTTGCTATTGAGCCTAAAACTCAAAAAGATCTAGATAAGCTAGGTGTTGCACTTAACAAGCTATCAGAAGAGGATCCAACCTTTACTGTACGCACTGACGAGGAATCTGGCCAAACCGTTATTAGCGGTATGGGTGAGCTTCACCTTGAAATTATTGTTGACCGTCTACGTCGTGAATTCAACGTAGAAATCAACCAAGGTGCTCCACAGGTAAACTACAAGGAAGCTATTACAGGAACTGTTCAACACCGCGAAGTGTTCAAAAAACAAACTGGTGGTCGTGGTAAGTTCGCTGATATCATCGTTGAGATCGGACCAGCTGACGAAGGACACGTTGGCCTACAGTTTATCGACGTTGTTAAGGGTGGTAATATTCCTAAAGAATACATTCCATCTATCCAAAAAGGTTTTGCTTCGGCAATGGCTAACGGCTGCTTAGCAGGTTACACCGTAGAAAGTCTAAAAGTTACAGTTAAGGACGGTTCGTTCCACCCTGTTGACTCGGATGCACTTTCTTTCGAAATCTGTGCTCGCAACGCCTTCCGTCAAGCATCTCCAAAGGCACGCCCTGTAATTCTTGAGCCAATCATGTCTGTAGAGGTGGTTACTCCAGAAGAGAGCATGGGTGATGTTATTGGTGACTTCAACAAGCGTCGTGGTCAAATCGTGAACATGGACTCTAGAGGTGGTGCACGTGTAGTTAAAGCTAAGGTGCCGCTATCAGAAATGTTCGGCTACGTAACTGTACTTCGTACACTTACATCAGGTCGTGCAACTTCTACCATGGAGTTCTCTCACTACGATGTGGTATCACAAAACTTGGCAAAGGAGATCATCGAGAAGTCTTCAGGCCGTGTTAAGAGTGTAGAATAATCAAATTTGTAAAGTAAAATGAGCCAAAAGATAAGAATCAAATTGAAATCTTACGATCATAACTTGGTTGACAAGTCGGCTGAGAAGATCGTTAAGACTGTGAAATCTACCGGCGCAGTAGTGAGTGGCCCAATTCCACTTCCTACCCACAAGAAGATTTTCACCGTAAACCGCTCGACCTTCGTTAACAAGAAGAGCCGCGAGCAGTTTGAACTATGCACCTTCAAGCGTCTGCTTGACATTTACAGCTCAACTCCAAAAACTATCGACGCTCTAATGAAGTTGGAGCTTCCAAGTGGTGTTGAAGTTGAAATCAAGGTGTGATAAAACAAGAACTTTAGTTACTAAAGCTGTTATATTTAATTTTTAAACAATGCCAGGTCTAATTGGAAAAAAAATCGGAATGACTTCCGTTTTCAGTGCCGAGGGAAAGAACATTCCATGCACTGTTATTGAGGCTGGTCCATGCGTAGTTACGCAGGTTAAAAGCGCAGAGGTAGATGGCTACACTGCTCTTCAACTTGCCTATGACGAAAAGAAGGAAAAGCAAACCAGCAACAGCCTCTTAGGACACTTCAAGAAAGCTAACACAACTCCAAAGCGCAAGTTAGCCGAGTTTGGCAACGACTTCGTAAAGGAGTACCTTCTTGGTGATGTAGTAACAGTAGGCGACCTCTTCGAGGAGGGCGACTGGGTTGACGTTACTGGAATCTCTAAAGGTAAAGGTTTTCAGGGTGTAGTTAAGCGTCACGGTTTCGGTGGTGTTGGTGGTCAAACCCACGGTCAGCACAACCGTCAGCGTCACCCGGGTTCTATGGGTGCATCTTCTTACCCATCTCGCGTATTCAAGGGCAAGCGTTTAGCTGGCCGCATGGGTGGCGACCAAGTGAAGGTGCTTAACCTTAAGGTTCTTAAGGTAATCCCAGAAAACAACCTACTACTAGTAAAAGGATCTATTCCTGGAGCAAAGGGTTCATACTTAATCATTGAGGAGTAATGGAATTAGCAGTTTACAACACCGCCGGTCAGGATACCGGAAGAAAGGTAACCCTGCAAGACAGTATCTTTGGCGTTGAGCCAAACGACCACTGCATCTACCTCGACGTAAAACAGTACCTAGCGAACCAACGCCAAGGAACTGCAAAGTCGAAGCAGCGTAACGAAGTATCAGGCTCTACCCGTAAGCTTAAGCGCCAAAAGGGTACCGGTACCGCTCGTGCAGGTAGCATTAAGTCGCCTTTATTTGTTGGTGGTGGCCGTGTATTCGGACCAGTACCTCGCGACTATAGCTTCAAACTTAACAAGAAAACTAAGCTGGTTGCTCGTAAGAGCGCGCTTGCTTACAAAGTTAAGGCTAACGCTATCAGCGTAATCGAAAACTTCAGTTTCGAGGCACCTAAGACTAAGGCTTTCACAAGCATCATCAGCAGCCTAAAGGTTGCCGACCACAAGCTTCTTTTTGTGGTAACTGACGTAAATCCAGTTGTTGCTCTATCGGCTCGTAACCTTCCTAACGTGAAGGTGGTTCGCGCTTCAGACCTCAACACTTACGACGTGATGAACGCTCAAAGCCTACTCGTGACCGAAGGGTCTTTCGAGGTAATTAACAGAATCTTTGGTATATCGTAAATCAACTGAAATGGAGATTATATTTAAGCCAATATTGACCGAAAAAATGACGATTCTTGGCGAGAAGTTGAATCGTTACGGTTTCATCGTTGATAATAGGGCTAACAAAATCGAAATCAAGAAGGCTGTTGAAGAGCTTTACGGCGTAGTTGTTTCTGATGTAAACACCATGCGCTATGCGGGAAAGAAAAAAGCTCGCTACACCAAAGCTGGTCTTCTTGTGGGTAAAACCAACTCGTTCAAAAAGGCGATAGTTACCTTGCAGAGTGGAGATAAGATTGATTTTTATAGCAATATCTAGCAGAAATGGCGTTAAGGAAGTTTAAACCCGTAACTCCGGGTACCAGACATAAGATTATAGGTGCATTCGACGATATTACTAGCTCGACACCTGAGAAATCATTGCTAAAGCCTCTCAAGAGAAGCGGTGGTCGTAACAACACCGGTAAGATGACCATGCGCTACATCGGTGGTGGTCATAAGAAGATGTACCGTATCATCGACTTTAAGAGAGACAAAGATGGAATGGTAGCAACCGTAAAGACTATCGAGTATGATCCAAACCGTAGCGCACGTATCGCGTTGGTAACCTACCCTGATGGGGAAAAGCGTTACATCATCGCGCCAACAGGGCTACAAGTTGGTCAGAAAATTGAGTCTGGAGCAGGTGTTGCGCCAGAAATCGGCAATACGCTTCCATTGGGCGAAATGCCACTTGGTACTGTAGTACACAATATCGAGTTGCATCCCGGACAAGGTGCTGTGATGGCACGTAGCGCCGGAACCTATGCCCAGCTACTAGCTCGTGAAGGCAAGTACGCTATACTTAAGCTGCCATCAGGCGAAACTCGTATGGTGCTAACTACCTGCCGTGCAACTGTAGGCACAGTATCTAACCCAGACCACGCTCTAGAAATCAGCGGAAAGGCTGGTAGAAAGAGATGGTTAGGACGTAGACCTCGAAACAGAGGTGTTGCGATGAACCCAGTAGATCACCCAATGGGTGGTGGTGAAGGACGTCAGTCAGGAGGTCACCCAAGATCACGTAAGGGTACGCCAGCTAAGGGCTACAAGACCCGTAACAAGAAGAAGGGTTCTTCTAAGTTTATTATTGACAGAAGAAAGAAGTAATTGATTAATTGAATTCACCATGAGTCGTTCACTGAAGAAAGGGCCATACATTGAGCCTAAGCTGGAGAAACGCATCCTTGACATGAATGAAAGCAGCAAGAAAGTTGTTGTTAAAACTTGGTCAAGAGCCAGCATGATCTCTCCAGACTTCGTTGGTCATACTGTAGCCGTGCATAACGGAAACAAGTTTATTCCTGTTTACGTTACCGAGAACATGGTAGGTCATAAGCTTGGAGAATTTGCTCCAACTCGTACCTTCCGTGGCCACGGCGGAAATAAGAAAAAATAGTAGCTAACACCGAAATCGATCGTAGATTACAATGGGTGCAAGAAAAAGAATAATGGCCGAACAAAAAAAGGCCGAAAAGAAGCAGAAGGCAATTGCAATCCTTCGCAACTGTCCCAGCTCTCCACGAAAGATGAGGCTGGTAGCAGACCTTATCCGTGGTATTGAAGTAAACAAAGCCTTAGGTATTCTGAAGTTTACCAAAAAAGAGGCTTCGATGAAGCTAGAGAAACTGTTGCTCTCGGCGATTGCCAACTGGCAAGCTAAGAACGAAGGTGTGCGCATCGACGATACAAAGCTTTTTGTTACCGAAATTTTCGTTGACGAAGGTAAAATGTTGAAGCGCGTACAACCTGCGCCTCAAGGCCGTGCGCATCGTATTCGTAAGAGATCTAACCACGTAACCATCGTGGTTGGCGAGAAAAAAGAAACAGAAGTAAAAAGCTAATCGAATGGGACAAAAAGTTAATCCAATAGCAAACCGTCTAGGCATTATTCGCGGATGGGATTCAAACTGGTTTGGCGGAGATAGCTTCTCTCAAAAGCTAGTAGAAGATACCAAAATTCGTGAGTACCTTAACGCACGTCTAGCAAAGGCAAGCCTTTCTAAGATCGTGATTGAAAGAACGCTTAAGCTCATCACGGTTACTATCCACACTGCCCGTCCAGGTATCATTATTGGAAAAGGTGGCCAAGAGGTAGACAAACTAAAAGAAGAGCTCAAGAAGATTACCAGCAAAGAGGTTCAAATCAACATCTTTGAGGTAAAACGCCCAGAGCTCGATGCTAACATCGTAGCCAACAACATCGCCCGTCAAGTAGAAGGACGTATCTCTTACCGTCGTGCCATCAAGATGGCGATTGCCTCTACCATGCGTATGGGTGCCGAAGGTATCAAGATTCAGATTTCTGGTCGTGTTGGTGGTGCCGAAATGGCCCGTTCTGAAACCTACAAGGAAGGCCGTATTCCATTGCACACCTTCCGTGCTGATATCGACTACGCTCTAGCTGAGGCTATCACCAAAGTGGGAGTGCTAGGTATCAAGGTATGGATTTGCAAGGGTCTTGTGTACGGAAAGCGTGACCTATCTCCTAATGCAGGAATTCAAGGTCAAGGTGCTCCATCACAAGGCGGTGCTCCACGCCAAGGCAAAGGTGGTGCAAAGAAGAAAAGAAAGTAATCGTTGAAAGAGAAAAGCTTTTAAAAAATGTTACAGCCTAAAAAGACAAAGTATAGAAGAGTCCAAAAGGGCAAGATGAAAGGAAATGCCCAAAGAGGGCATCAGCTTGCCTTTGGATCGTTCGGTATCAAGGCTCTAGAAGAAACCTGGATCACTGGTCGCCAGATCGAAGCTGCTCGTCAAGCTGTGGTTCGTTTTATGAAGCGTGAAGGACAGATCTGGATTCGCATCTTCCCTGATAAGCCTATTACCAAGAAGCCTGCCGAAGTGCGTATGGGTAAAGGTAAGGGTGCTCCTGAAGCGTTCGTAGCTCCTGTATCACCAGGTAGAATCATCATGGAAGCCGAAGGGGTACCAATGGAGGTTGCCAAGGAAGCGCTTCGTCTAGGAGCCCAAAAGCTTCCAATTATTACCAAATTCGTCGTTAGACGCGACTACGTAGAATAATAGGAGAAAGCGAAATGAAAGCTAACGAAATCAGAGAATTAGCTAGCAAGGATATCCTAGAGCGCATCGCTGCGGAGAAGGAGCAGCTGGTTAAGATGAAACTTAACCATGCAGTATCTCCTCTTGATAACCCAATGCTTATTAAGAAGACGCGTAAAAATGTGGCACGAATGTTGACCATTCTTCGCCAATCAGAACTGAACAAGTAACGCAGGTGAACCATGGAAAGAAATCTTAGAAAAGAGAGAACTGGGGTCGTTGTCAGCAACAAGATGGAAAAAACTATAGTTGTTGCTGTAAAACGTAAAGTTAAGCACCCTATATATGGTAAATTCGTCAATAAAACTACTAAATTTGTAGCCCACGACGAAACCAACACTTGCAGCGAAGGCGATACCATTAAAATTATGGAAACTCGTCCTTTGAGCAAGACCAAGCGCTGGAGACTTGTTGAAATTATCGAAAGAGTTAAATAATTATGATTCAGCAGGAAAGTAGATTATCAGTAGCTGATAACAGCGGAGCAAAGGAAGTCCTTTGCATCCGCGTCCTTGGCGGTACTGGAAAGCGATATGCCAGCATTGGCGATAAGATCGTTGTTACCGTTAAGAGTGCTATGCCCTCTGGCGACATCAAGAAGGGTACCGTATCTAAGGCAATCGTTGTAAGAACGAAGAAGGAAATTCGCCGTCAGGATGGATCTTACATCCGTTTCGACGATAACGCCGTTGTTCTTCTTAACAACCAAGGCGAAATGCGTGGAACCCGTATCTTCGGGCCAGTTGCTAGAGAGCTGCGCGATATCAATATGAAGATCGTTTCGCTTGCTCCAGAAGTGTTATAACGCAAAAAACGAAACAGAAAAATGCGCAAATTACACGTAAAAAAAGGGGACCTCGTTTCCGTTATCGCTGGTGACGATAAGGGCAAACAAGGCCGCGTGCTAGAAGTTCTTGTGAAAGAAAATCGTGCCGTGGTTGAGGGCGTTAACATGGTATCGAAGCATACCAAGCCAAACGCAAAGAACCCTCAAGGTGGTATCATTAAGCAGGAAGCCTCAATTAACCTTTCTAACTTAATGATCGTAGACCCTTCTACCGGAAAACCAACACGTATCGGTAGAAAACGCGATGAGAACAATAAATCAGTGCGTTATGCAAAAAAATCAGGGGAGGTAATTAAGTAATGAGTTACGTACCTACACTCAAGAAAAAGTATAACGAGGAAATCGTTCCTGCACTAGTGAAGGAATTCGGTTACAAGAGCGTTATGCAAGCACCCCGGTTGTCTAAAATTGTGATCAACCAAGGGTTAGGACAGGCTGTTGCCGACAAGAAAATCATCGAAGTAGCTATCAACGAGCTAACTGCAATTGCAGGTCAAAAGGCGGTTGCTACCAACTCTCGTAAGGACATCGCTAACTTTAAGCTTCGTAAGGGTATGCCTATCGGGGTTAAGGTTACCTTGCGTAACGAGAGAATGTTTGAGTTCCTAAACAGGTTCATCAGCATTGCCATGCCACGTGTACGTGACTTCAACGGTATTCCAGAAAAGTTCGACGGCCAAGGTAACTACACTTTGGGTGTTACAGAGCAAATCATCTTCCCTGAAATTGATATCGACAAGATTTCAAAGATTTTGGGTATGGAGATCACCTTTGTAACTACTGCAAAGACTGACGAAGAGGCTTATGCGCTTCTAAAAGAGTTCGGATTACCATTTAAAAACGCTAAAAAGAACTAATCGATATGGCAAAGGAATCCATGAAGGCTCGTGAAGTAAAGCGTGCTAAGCTTGTAGCTAAGTATGCCGAAAAGCGTGCAGCATTGAAAGAGGCAGGCGATTTCGCTGGCCTAGCAAAGCTTCCTAAGAATTCTAATCCTGTTCGTTTGCATAACCGTTGCCAGCTTACAGGCCGTCCAAAGGGATATATGCGCGATTTCGGAATTAGCAGAATCACCTTCCGTGAGATGGCATCAAACGGGTTGATTCCAGGGGTAAGAAAAGCAAGTTGGTAATTTAAATTTTGCAAGATGACTGATCCAATAGCAGATTTCCTAACAAGAATCCGCAACGCCGTGAAGGCGAACCATAAAGTAGTTGAGATTCCAGGCTCTAAAATAAAGGAAGCGATCACCAAGATCCTTCACGAGCAAGGTTACATTCTAAGCTACAAATTTGTACAGGATGGTTTTAGAAGCACCATCAAAATCGCTCTTAAGTACCATCCAGAAACTCGTATTTCGGCTATTAAGGGCCTTAAAAGAGTTTCTCGCCCAGGTCTTCGTCAGTATGCTGGTGTTGAAAGCATGCCACGCGTATTAAACGGCCTAGGTGTAGCAATCGTATCAACCTCTCATGGTGTAATGACCGATAAGGAGGCTAGAGCACAAAAAGTGGGTGGCGAAGTAATTTGCTACGTTTACTAATAAACAATTAGCACAATGTCAAGAATAGGAAAATTACCTGTAAACTTACCACAAGGCGTTACCGTAACCGTTAGCGCTGACAACGTGGTTAGCGTAAAAGGCCCTCTTGGAGAACTTAAGCAAAAGGTTGATCCAGACATTAAGGTTGCCATAGAGGGGAATGAGGTTCTCGTAACCCGTCCTACTAACCAGCCACGTCACAGATCGCTCCACGGTCTTTACCGTTCGCTTATCAACAACATGGTTGTAGGTGTATCTCAAGGATACACCGTGCAACAAGAGTTGGTGGGTGTAGGTTATAAAGTTGAAGTAAAAGACAATATCCTTGAGTTCAGCCTTGGATATTCTCACGACATCTTCCTTCAGCTTCCTCCAGAAATAAAGGCCGAAGCAAAGGCAGAAAAGAAGGGTAACCCAATCCTTACCCTTAAGAGCATCGACAAGCAGCTCATTGGTGGTATTGCTGCCAAGATCAGATCGCTTCGTAAGCCAGAGCCTTACAAAGGTAAAGGTATTAAGTTCGTTGGCGAACAGCTTCGTAGAAAGGCTGGTAAGTCTGCTAATGCTAAATAATTTTAAAGGAGAAAAGTTATGGCTTTATCAACATTAGAAAGAAGATTACGCATTAAGCGACGTATCCGTAAAAGAATTAGCGGAACAGCAGTAAGACCACGTATGTCGGTTTTCAGAAGCAATAAGCAGATCTACGCTCAGCTTATCGATGATCTAACAGGAGTTACTTTGGTTTCAGCTTCTTCGTTGGAAAAAGAAATCGCAGAAAAAACTGCTTCAATCACTAAGGTTGAAGTAGCGAAGCTTGTTGGAAAACTAGCCGCTGAAAGAGCTCTTGCAAAAGGGATCAGCGAAGTGGTATTCGACAGAAACGGTTATCTTTACCACGGACGAGTTCAAAATTTAGCCGATGCCGCCCGCGAAGGTGGTCTTAAATTCTAAAAAAGCGTATGTCAGCAAATACTAACATTAGAAAAGTAAAGTCAAGCGAGATCGAACTAAAGGATCGCTTGGTGAGCATACAGCGCGTTACCAAAGTAACCAAAGGGGGACGTACCTTCAGCTTTTCAGCAATTGTTGTTGTTGGAAACGAAAACGGAATCGTTGGTTACGGACTAGGTAAAGCTAGCGAGGTAACCGCTGCTATCGCAAAGGGCATCGAAGATGCTAAGAAAAACCTTGTAAAGGTTCCAATCCTTAACAAAACTATTCCTCACGAGCAAATCGCTAAGTTTGGTGGTTCTCGCGTGTTCATGAAGCCTGCTGCTTCGGGTACCGGAGTAAAGGCGGGTGGTGCGATGCGTGCCGTACTTGAGAGCGTTGGCGTACATGACGTACTTTGCAAATGTAAAGGCTCGTCTAACCCACACAACCTTGTAAAGGCTACCGTAAAAGCGCTTACCGAAATGCGCGACGCTTACAGCGTGGCTGAGGTACGTGGCGTTTCACTAAAGAAAGTATTTAACGGTTAATTTTGTAGAGATTATGGCAAAGTTGAAAATTACTCAAGTTCGTAGCCGTATCGGTTCGAGCAAGGTTCAAAAAGCAACTCTTGATACACTAGGTCTCCGCAAAATGCACCAAAGCGTAGAGCGTGAAGGTACTCCTTCCGTTCTAGGCCTAGTACAAGCGGTGAGACACCTTGTAACAGTAGAGGAAGTAAAGTAGTAGGTTTAAAAAGTAAAAAGCAACTTTTATGAATTTAAGTCAATTAAAACCTGCTAAAGGTTCAACACATAGCGAGAAGAGAATCGGTCGCGGACAAGGCTCTGGTCACGGTGGTACATCTACACGTGGTCATAAAGGAGCTAAGTCTCGTTCTGGTTACTCTCGTAAGTTTGGATTTGAAGGGGGTCAGATGCCTTTGCAGCGTCGTTTGCCTAAGTATGGCTTTAAGAATATCAATCGTGTAGAGTACAAGGCTATCAACATTGATATGCTACAGCAGCTACATGAAAAGAAGGGCTATACCGTAATTGATATCCAAACTTTAATTGATGCTGGTTTAGCTTCTAAGAACGATCTAGTGAAAGTTCTTGGTCGCGGTGAACTAAAGGCAGCCCTTGAAGTACATGCACACGCATTCTCGAAATCAGCAGTTGCTGCGATCGAGGCACAACAAGGAAAAGCCGTAAAACTGTAATCGAATGAAAGCTCTAATACAGACACTAAAGAACATCTTTAAGATTGAAGATCTTAAGAAAAGGATTCTCTACACATTAGGAATATTGGTGATTTATAGGTTGGGAAGTTTCGTTGTAATACCTGGCGTTGACCCAAACATGCTGGCAAACCTACAAAATCAAGCCTCTGCAGGCTTGATGGGGTTGCTTAACATGTTCTCTGGGGGGGCCTTCGGTCATGCTTCGATCTTTGCATTAGGTATCATGCCGTACATTTCGGCATCGATCGTAGTGCAGCTGCTTGCCATCGCAGTACCTTATTTTCAGAGGCTACAACGCGAAGGTGAAAGCGGACGTCGGAAACTTAACCAAATTACTCGTTACTTAACCGTAGGCATCCTGCTAATTCAAGCACCTGCCTACCTCGCGAACCTTCACGCACAACTTCCTGTAGATGCGTTCGTTCTGACTGGAGCTTTCTTCACTATCCAAGCTACCATTACCCTCATCGCTGGTACGATGTTTGTGATGTGGCTAGGCGAGAAGATTACAGAAAAAGGTATCGGTAACGGTATCTCACTAATTATTATGATTGGTATTGTGGCCCGTCTTCCATTTTCATTCTGGTCGGAGATCGAATCTCGACTTGGAGCAAATGCAGTTGGTGGGCTCATCATGCTAGTTGTAGAGTTGGTGTTTTTATTTCTTGTATTCAGTGCTACCATTGCTCTTGTGCAAGCTACCCGCAAAGTACCAGTGCAATATGCGAAAAGAATCGTTGGTAATAAGCAGTATGGCGGTGTTCGTCAGTACATCCCATTGAAAATCAATGCTGCAGGTGTGATGCCGATCATCTTTGCTCAGGCCATCATGTTTATTCCGATGATGTTCACTCGCTTTAACTCTGATATTGCTAGCAGCATAGGAATGGCATTTTCGGATTATACCGGTTTCTGGTATAACTTCACTTTTGCCATCCTTGTTATAGCATTTACGTATTTCTATACAGCTATTACAGTTAACCCGCTGATGATGGCTGAAGATATGAAGAAGAACGGTGGTTTTATTCCAGGCGTGAAACCGGGTAAGAAAACCGTAGAGTATCTAGACACAATCATGTCGAGGATTACGCTACCCGGATCAATTTTCTTGGCGCTTATTGCAATCCTTCCATCGTTTGCAATGAAGCTTGGAATATCCAACCAGTTCGCACACTTCTTCGGAGGCACCTCACTGCTCATTTTAGTGGGGGTTATCCTTGACACTCTTCAGCAGATCGAAAGCCATCTACTTCTACGTCACTATGACGGTTTGATGAAAACCGGACGTTTGAAGGGACGATCTGGAATGTAATTTGCTGAGCATAAAGGTTCTTTCAAAACAAATGATTCACTTAAAAACAGAAGAGGAAATCGAGATCATCAGGGAGAACAACCTGCTTGTATCGAAGACACTTGCTGAAGTGGCAAAACATATCGGACCAGGGGTAACCACCCTGGTCCTTGATAAAATTGCCGAGCAATTTATTCGAGACAATGGTGCTGTTCCTGGTTTTCTAGGTTATCATGGCTATCCAAACACCTTGTGTATATCGGTTAACGATACAGTTGTACACGGTATTCCTTCAAAATACGAACTTCGTGAGGGGGATATTGTGTCTGTTGATTGTGGTACCAACTACAAGGGTTTTTACGGCGATAGCGCCTATACCTTCGAGGTGGGAGAGGTTAGACCAGAGGTTAAACGACTTCTGGAGGTTACCAAAGAAGCCCTTCTTTTAGGGATAGAGCAGGCCGTAGAAGGCAACCGAGTAGGCGACGTATCGGCAGCAGTACAGCGACACGCTGAAGTTAACGGGTTCTCAGTAGTAAGGGAGATGGTTGGGCACGGACTCGGGAAATCTATGCACGAAGAGCCAGAAGTTCCAAACTATGGCGCTAGGGGTAGAGGTCCCAAGTTGCAAACCGGGATGGTAATTTGCATCGAACCAATGATCAACCTTGGCAAAAAGCACATCTACATGGAGAAAGACGGTTGGACCGTCAAAACTACAGATAGAAAGGCTTCCGCACACTTTGAGTTGGCAGTGGCAATAGGAAAGAGGAAAGCTGACATCCTTTCGACGTTTAAGTTTATTGAAGAAGTTTTAGAAGAAAAAAGAAGGTAACCAATGGCAAAGCAAGCTGCAATTGAAAAAGATGGTGTAATAATTGAAGCATTGTCAAACGCAATGTTTCGTGTCGAGTTGGATAACGGACACGTTATTACTGCTCACATTTCCGGTAAGATGAGAATGCACTACATTCGCATTCTGCCTGGAGATAAAGTGCGTGTTGAAATGTCTCCCTACGATCTGAGTAAGGGGAGAATATCTTTTAGGTACAAATAAAAAGACAGACGACGATGAAAGTTAGAGCTTCAGTCAAGAAACGCAGCGAAGATTGCGTTATCGTGAAAAGGAAAGGTCGCGTTTACGTGATCTGCAAAAAGAACCCTAAGTTTAAAATGCGCCAAGGATAGTCATTTAATTAATTACAAACGTTTATGGCACGTATTGTTGGGGTAGACTTACCCAAAAACAAAAGAGGCGTTATTGGTCTTACATACATCTACGGTATTGGAAGAAGCACCGCCGAACAAATTTTAGATAAGGCAGGAATTAGCCACGAGATCAAAGTTAAAGATTGGAACGATGATCAAGTAGGGGCTATTCGTAGCATTATCGCAGAGGACGAAATCAAAGTTGAAGGAGAACTTCGATCAATAGTTCAGCTGAACATCAAGCGATTGATGGATATTGGTTGCTACAGGGGTATCAGACACCGTCTTGGCTTACCACTACGTGGACAAAGCACCAAGAACAACGCTCGTACTCGTAAGGGTAAGCGTAAAACTGTGGCTAACAAGAAAAAAGCAACTAAATAATCTTAACGAACAATGGCAAAGAAAAGTACTGCTACCGTTAAAAAGAAAGTTGTTAAGGTTGAGGCTGTTGGTCAAGCACACATTCATTCTTCCTTCAACAACATTATTGTTTCGTTGACAAACAATAACGGACAAGTTATTAGCTGGTCGTCTGCCGGTAAGATGGGTTTCAGAGGATCAAAAAAGAACACTCCATATGCTGCTCAAACTGCGGCATCTGATTGCGCTAAAGTTGCTTTCGACCTAGGCTTACGCAAGGTAAAGGCATACGTAAAGGGTCCTGGATCAGGACGTGAGTCTGCTATTCGTACAATCCACGCAGCGGGTATTGAAGTAACCGAGATTGTTGACGTTACTCCACTTCCACACAACGGATGTCGTCCTCCTAAAAGAAGAAGGGTGTAATTTCCTATTGCGTAGATAAAAATTTTAACTTAACTTTAAAATTCGTACAAAATGGCAAGATATACTGGACCACGCGCAAAAATTGCTCGTAAGTTTGGAGAGCCTATTTTCGGACCAGATAGGGCTTTTGAGAAAAAGAACTATCCTCCAGGACAACATGGATTGGCTCGTAAGAGAAAAAAATTATCAGAGTATGGTGTTCAGCTTCGTGAGAAGCAAAAGGTAAAATACACCTACGGATTGTTGGAAAAGCAATTCCGTAACTTGTTCGAAAGAGCTGCTCGTATGAAGGGTGTTAAGGGTGAAAACCTGCTTCAACTTCTTGAAAGCCGCTTGGACAACGTAGTTTACCGCATGGGCGTTGCGCCTACTCGCGCGGCTGCTCGTCAGCTGGTTAGTCACCGTCACATCACCGTGAATGGTAACAATGTTAACATTCCTTCCTACATCCTTCGTCCAGGTGACGTAGTTGGTGTACGTGAGAAGTCAAAGTCTCTGGAAGTTATTGTCAACTCTGTAGGAGCTCGTAGAAACAAATACTCTTGGTTGGAATGGGATCCAACTTCAATGACTGGAAAGTTCATGAACCGTCCTGAAAGAAGTGAGATTCCTGAGAACATTAAGGAACAACTCATTGTTGAACTTTACTCTAAGTAGTAACTAACGCAACGATTATGGCAATACTAGCATTCCAAAAGCCCGACAAGGTAATTATGCTCGAGGCTACCGACACGTTCGGACGTTTCGAATTTCGTCCGCTTGAACCCGGTTACGGGATCACCGTAGGTAACGCACTACGACGCATTCTACTATCGTCATTAGAGGGCTATGCGATTACTACTGTTAAGATTGCCGGTGTGGATCATGAATTCTCTTCAATCCCTGGGGTTATTGAGGATGTCGTTAAAATTATCCTTAACCTAAAGCAAATTCGCTTTAAGAAAATTGCTGAAGGTGTTGATAACGAAAAGGTAACTGTTACCATCTCGGGTCAAAACGAGTTTAAAGCGGGATTCCTTTCGAACTTCCTAACCTCATTCAAGGTGCTTAACCCAGATCTTCTCATCTGCCGTATGGAGCCAGATGTTAAGCTTCAGGTTGAACTTACCATTGCAAAGGGGAGAGGCTATGTTCCTTCCGAGGAAAATAGACCTGTGGAAGCTGAATTTGGGGTGATTCCTATCGACTCCATCCATACTCCAATCAAGAACGTAAAGTTTGCAGTTGAGAACTACCGTGTAGAGCAAAAGACTGACTACGAGAAACTAATTTTAGAAATAACCACCGACGGTTCGATTCAGCCAAAAGAATCTCTTAAGGAGGCCGCTAAAATTTTGATTTACCACTTCATGCTATTCTCTGATGAAAAGATTACTCTTGATTCGGATGAAAAGTTTACCAACGAAGAGTTTGATGAAGAGGTACTTCATATGCGTCAAATGCTTAAGACTAAGTTGGTTGATATGGATCTGTCAGTTCGTGCCCTTAACTGCCTAAAGGCAGCAGAGGTTGAAACGCTGGGTGATTTGGTGAAGTTCCACCGCAACGACCTTCTGAAGTTCCGTAACTTTGGAAAGAAGTCGCTTACCGAGCTTGACGAACTGCTAGACTCTATGAGCCTATCGTTCGGAATGGACGTTTCTAAGTACAAACTTGACAAGGAATAGCTAAACAATGAGACATAATAAAAAAATCAACCATTTAGGTAGAAAGAGCGCTCACCGTAAGTCGCTACTATCTAACTTGGCGTGCTCGCTAATTCTTCACAAGAGAATTACGACTACCGTAGCTAAGGCGAAAGCTCTTAAGATGTACGTTGAGCCTCTTATCACTAAGTCGAAGGAGGATTCAACCCACAATCGCCGTATGGTATTCAGCTACCTAAAGAACAAGTATGCAGTATCTGAGCTTTTCCGTGAGGTTTCTCAGAAGATTGCTAACCGTCCAGGTGGTTATACCCGTATCTTGAAGGTTGGATTCCGTCCAGGTGATGCTGCAGAAATGTGCATCATCGAGCTTGTAGATTACAACGAAACCTACACTGTAGCTCCATCTCAAGATAAGAAGGCTGCTAAGACTACAACTCGTCGTAGCCGTGCCAAAAAATCAGAAACAGCACCTGCTGCTACCGACACTGTTAAGGAAGCAAAAACTGAAGGTGAAGAGTAGTAGCTAAGTCGCTAGTACAATATTTTTTGAGTATCTTTGAGGGGAAAGGGGAGACCTTTTTCCCTCATTTTGTTTTTAACTATCATCACTAATTACAAATACTATGGGTCAAATAGTTAACGTACACGCTCGTGAGATCCTTGATTCTCGTGGCAATCCAACTATCGAAGTAGAAATTACAACCGCTAGCGGTGCTTTTGGTCGTGCTGCCGTTCCATCTGGTGCTTCAACCGGAGAAAACGAGGCGCTAGAGCTTCGCGATGGCGATAAGGGACGCTACTTAGGTAAAGGTGTGCTAAAGGCTGTACATAACGTTAACGAGGTTATTGCTCCTGAAATTCTCGGCATGTTCGTGGGCGATCAAGTAGGCATCGATAAAAAGATGATCCAACTTGATGGAACTAATACCAAGAGCAACTTAGGTGCAAACGCTATCCTAGGCGTTTCTCTAGCCGTAGCTAAGGCTGCAGCAAACTTCTATGGTCTTCCACTATACCGTTACATTGGTGGAACTAACGCAAAAACGCTACCTGTTCCAATGATGAATATCATCAATGGTGGCTCTCACTCTGATGCTCCTATTGCATTCCAAGAGTTTATGGTACGCCCTGTTGGTGCTACCTCTTTCCGTGAAGGCCTTCGTATGGGTGCGGAAGTTTTCCATGCTCTTAAAAAAGTTCTTCATGACCGTGGCCTATCTACTGCTGTAGGTGACGAAGGTGGTTTTGCTCCAACTCTTAATGGAACTGAAGATGCTCTTGAGTCTATCATCAAGGCTATTGAGATTGCAGGTTACAAGCCAGGCCGTAAGTGCGAAGGTGGTCAAGTTTCAATCGGATTGGACTGTGCTTCATCTGAATTCTTCAAGGACGGAAAGTACAACTACGCTAAGTTTGAAGGTGCTAATGGAAAAGTTCTTTCATCTGAAGAGCAAGCATCGTACCTAGAGGAGCTAGTTAACAAGTATCCTATCGATTCTATCGAGGATGGTATGGGTGAAAACGACTGGGCTGGTTGGAAGATTCTTACTGATAAGTTAGGTAGTCGTTGTCAGCTAGTTGGTGATGACTTGTTTGTTACTAACGTTGACTTCCTAAAGAGGGGTATTGAGGAAGGCTGTGCTAACTCAATTCTTATCAAGGTTAACCAAATCGGTTCTTTAACTGAAACTCTTGATGCGATTGAAATGGCTCACCGTGCAGGTTACACTTCTGTAACTTCTCACCGTTCTGGAGAAACTGAAGATTCAACTATTGCTGATATCGCAGTTGCTACCAATTCAGGTCAAATCAAGACTGGTTCAATGAGCCGCTCTGACCGTATGGCTAAATACAACCAGCTGCTTCGTATTGAAGAGGAACTTGGAGACGAGGCTATTTACGGATACGAAAAGATTTACCGTAAAGCTTAATCGTACGCATGATATGAAGGCCGGCACATATGTACCGGCCTTTTTTTATTAAAAAAATAGCCGATTTAAGCTGTCGCAGCTAAAATCGGCTTTTCGTATGATGATCTATATGTAAAAACTTTAAGTTAAAACGTATAAATGGGTCTAACCAATATTCATCATCGATACTGTATAGACGCATTTTTAACCTAATTGTGTCGATAATTCGTAGTAAAAAAAGTTAAATTTTCAATATCTGCTTCAAGTTATATATTCTAGGTAAGTCCGTGGTTAAAGAATAGAAGGTGGTGTCTGATGAAAGTTTTCTATTTTGGCGATTCTTTTTGAAAGAAGGTTCCACGAAGGATCGCTATTACTTAGCTCCATGGCATAGATGTAGGCAAGAAAAAAAGCGAGCGTTTGTTCTAGGGCTTTTCTTGTTTCTGCTGCTTCCATTATCCCTTTTTGAAGGAATAGATCGTTTAAGGTGTTACTGCAAAAGGTATGATACTTTTTGTCTTCCTCTTCGATATTTTGGATAAGATGGGCTAGTTTTAATGTTTTGATGGACTCAATGCTATTCGGAGAGTCTAAAATCGATAGTATTTTGCTTCGATCAGCGGAGAGTGTGGTAAATGGATAGGTTTCTTCTAAAATAGCAGCTATCGTTCGTAAAAGGCTATTCGCTGCACTGCAGTTGGCTGCATCCTTTCCGTGTAGATGCATCAAAAGAGCATGCTCCAGTGCTTTTATTGCTCTTTTTCTTTGGGTATCTCTTCGCAAGATCTCTTCAAAAGTTTGGCTGCTTCCATTTTTTATTATCCACACAGAGTATTTTTGCAGTTTATCTTTTAGTGACACAAAAGGACTACAAAGAATAATGGACGAGAAGTTGGATTGATAGCAAAGATTAACTACCGATTTAGAGTAAGCTTCAAGTTCTTTTATTTTAAGTTGCGATATGTTTAATGGTTGAAGCATTTTTTAGGTTTTGAAAGAAGCGTCGCACTTATTTCAAATTTAAGATAGTTTGATGAATTATGCCAATTTATGGAGAGTTGTTTTTGATGTTTATTTTAGATTGCCATTAGAGTCAATGGCTTCTATGAAAAAAGGCCCCGTAGGGCCTTTCTTATAGAATAGTTAGGTCTATTTCAGTTCTTCAAATTTTTTCCCGGTTTGGTCGATAATTGTTTTTTTCCAGTAATCAGGAAGTTCTGGCTGGTTTGGAGATGCCGGAAATCCGTATGGATTACGTAGAAACAGCCCATCTTTTTCTTTTTTGATATTCCCATCAATATATTTTACCAGAAGCCAATTTGAGAAGTCATTCCAACGTTTTACGGTGTTGTTTCCTAAATCTACAGAGAAGTTGGTAATGTATTCGCGAGCAGCCGCTGGATCTGCTTTGTGTAGTTCTAAGGCCGCGGCATCTGTTGCTTTGACAAATAGCTCACTTTTATCTTCCATCTCTTTCTGCAGCTTTTGCACATCTTTAATGATAACGTCGTATCGTAGGTACGCAAAATTGGCAACGCGATTAAATGCCCAAAAGGCAGAAGTAGGAGAGTAGGTCAGCATATCGCCATTTCCTTCGGCCCACGATTCGGGAACTTTGGTCATTCCGCAGTAGAAGGGAACGTAAACGCACGATGCTGCATCATCAACTCCAAACCAGCTTATTCCACCAATTGTATTAGGCATCCATGAGCGCATTTGCGCGATAAAAGAGAACCCAGTTTGCTGAGTAGCAGTGGTACGCTCGTGGAAATATTCCTTCCCATCATACTTCCATGTCATGGGACGCCAGCGATAGGGTAGTGCGTGAGGTCCTGCCCCAATATCTTGGCTCATATCAAATTCGGTTCCTTCTAGGTGGTTGCGCTTAGATGTGATCAAATCGCGGGGAGATATTTTCCTGTTTGGTTTGACGTAGAGCGGCATTCTGTGCTTTAGGTTTTTGCCGGTAACATAGTCTAGGTATTCGCTCATGCCATCGCAGTAGCTATTAAACATTGCCCATACGCGAAATTCGCTGAAGCGCGCTTTCCCAAAGTCTATGGGCGCGTAGGTGTCCGAGAAACTGAATTCCTTGTCCTCGCCAGTGTACCACTTTTTTTCACGAGCGTAACTAATAACATCGTTGGCGTATACAACTTCGATGTTAGGTTCAAATATCTTGTTAATATTTTTAAAACTGATTGATTTTACGCCATCTTCCATAGGGAATGTCTGAATTCGAGCATGGTTGGCATGCGCACTTATATAGCCATCAGGGATGCGAATGGCAACCCATAACGCTCCTTTATTTTTATTGTACGACTTTTTACTTTTTTTGTCTATGGCAAGGGTAGTCCCCTTTCCTACCATTTCTAGGATCCAAACCTCGTTAGGATCTCCTATAGAGAATGACTCCCCTGCTCCGTAGTAGCCGTACTGGTCTACAAGTTCGGTCATAACCTTTATCGCTTCACGAGCCGTTTTTGAGCGTTGTAGCGCAAGGAACATGAGGCTACCATAGTCGATGGTGCCTGTTGTATCTTCAAGTTCGTGGCGTCCACCAAAGGTGCTTTCTCCAATAGCTACTTGGTGCTCATTCATCATTCCGACAACCGAGTAGGTGTGGGTAACCTGAGGAATTTGGCCAAGAGGTTTATTCGAACCCCTGTCATAAAGGGTTACCATTGTTCCTGCAGGGTAGTCTTTGGCTGGTCGGAAGTAGAGTTCTCCGTAGCGAACATGGGAATCAGCTGCGTACGATATCATTGCAGAGCCGTCCTTAGAAGCTCCTTTGGTTACGAGGTAGCTGGTGCAGGCCTCCGATAGCTGAGCTTGTAGCATCAGCAGGCCAACCAGCGATAGGGCTATCTTTTTCATTGTGTCTGATTAGAATTTTCGTTGATGCACAAATATAGGATAAAAGGGGATGGCGACAAGGTTATGTTTGATGGCTTTTGTGCGCGTAGGATGAGGCTTTTGACATTTTGAATGAATGTATTAGTATAAATTATTTATAAAGAAATAAAAATAGCACAATGTCTTAATGATTGCATTGTTCGACAAGGTTGTTGGATGTTTAAATTTTCTATATTTCTTGCGGGTTTTGTGTATTAAAACATGCGTTACATTGAAACAGTGTTAAGTTAATTAATTGTAATATGAATGTTAAAGGTGCTGCTTTTTGTAGATAAATGTTTTTAGCTTCGTTAAATTGTACTGTCTAATCATTTTTTAAAAGTTAAAAACATGAAAAAAACCAGACAGTTCTTGTTCGTAGCTGCTTCTTTATTGGTTGTAGCTGCCGTTATTTTTGTTTCTTGTAGTAAGGACAGCAACGATGTTGCAAATCCTAAAAATGAAGTTGCTCTTCAGGTAAATCATCAGTTGGGATGTAAACTTCTTCCTGAGAATGTCTATATGGGCATTCCTGTTACTGAAGATCTAACTTCTACCTTGAAAGTTTTACCAACTTCGGTAAATCTTACAACTCCTCCAGTAGGAAACCAAGGTGGCGAAGGTTCTTGTGTTGCTTGGGGAACTACCTATGCTGCTCGTAGTATTGCTTGGCAGGCTGCCAATCCTGCTGCTTGGAGCTACTCTGTTAACATTTTTAGCCCAGAGTATGTGTATAACCAAATTAAGGCAGGTGGATGCGCCGATGGTTCTTATGTTACCGACGGTTTGGATCTTCTAAGAAATCAAGGTGTGGTGCCTTGGAGCGTTATGCCTTACAGTGATGCTAATGGATGTAGCACAATGCCAACTACGGCTCAGCGCACTACGGCTGCTAACTATCGTATTGCAGGTTACAGCAGGGTAAGTCTTACTACTACTGCCATTAAGACTCAGCTTGCAGCTGGTAAGCCTGTAATAGTTGCTGGTCCTGTAAATAACGCATTTGTAAACCTAACTGGAACTACCGTTCTTGGCAGATTTACTGGCTCTTCTTTAGGTGGCCACTGCTATTGCGTTGTTGGTTATGATAATAGCCGTAATGCATTTAAGGTTCAAAACTCTTGGGGTACAACTTGGGGATCTTCAGGATTTGGTTACATCAACTATTCCTACATCACCAGCTGGTGGCAAGAAGCTTACGTATTCAACTAGTGCGTAGCCGATAAAAACAATGAGGCTGTCCATTTAAATGGGCAGCCTTTTTTATGTTGATAGTTAAAGTCTATTGTGCCGATTCCCTTTGTATAAAGGGTAACGTGCTCACATTTTAGAGGGTAAACACCACTCGCTGGCCGTAAGCAACTTTTTGGTTAAAGGCTTGGTTGGGCGCCACGCGCTCAAGTGTAACCCAAGTGGCGCGGATGAACCCAGCGTGGGTAAATATGAGGAGCTTCTGATCCTTATGCTTTAGCAGATCGTCGATGAAGAGGGCGGCGCGAATGCAGAGGTCTCGAAACGACTCGCCACCCGTAGTCCTCTCTTCTATCCAATTCCCAAACCATGAACTGAGACGTGGATCGAGGTTGTCGTCCCAGTGAATGCCTTCCCATTTACCGAAGTTCATTTCCATCAGGCGGTCGTCTAAAATCGGATCGGTGTAGCCGCAGTAAGCCGATAGGCACGTACAACGCGAAAGGGGGCTGCTGTAAACGCCGTCGTAGCGGGTGTCCTTAATCTGGCTCATAACCTCCAAAGCTTCTTGCTCGAAAGTTGGCGATAGCGGAACGTCGGTTTGCCCGTAGCAGATACCAGGGGCAACATCTACCGAGGTGTGTCGTACAAGGTGTAGCTCTAGCATGGTTGCGTTTTTTGTTAGTAAATCGCAAGGATTGCAATATACCAAACAATTTCGGAAAGTGTGATAAGCATGCCGCAGCAATCGCCCGTGTAGCCGCCAATTTTTTGTTTGATGTAGATGGCCGTAATGGGCAGTGGGATAGATGCAATGGCCAACGCAATAAGGCTTGCCGCTCCAAAAAAGTAGCAAATGGTTCCTACAGCAATGAAAGTTGCGACGGTGGCTTGAAGTGGGGTTAGCGGAGTTAGTCCAACTTGAATCTTGCTAGCCTCAATGGTGCGAGCATAGGGGAGCAGCGAGGGCAAAAATACGCCGATGTAGCGTCCAACTACAGCTCCCGTGATGAGCAGGGCTGGTATTTTATTTTCGTCGATGTCGGTAAGTACGCCAACGCGCACGGCAAAGAGCAAGATAAGGCTGATGACGCCGTAGGTACCAATTTGAGAATCTTTCATGATGGCAAGGATTCGTTCGCGGGTGTAGCCGCCGCCAAATCCATCTACAAAATCGGCAAAACCATCTTCGTGTAGCGCACCCGTAAAGATTACGGTTGCCGTAATGGTAAGCAGAATGCATACTTCGAATGGGAGAACCATCGATAGAAGCCACCAACAACCTGCAGCAAATAGGCCAACAATCCATCCTGCGATGGTGGCAAATGGAAGAACCCTAGAGAAACTCTCCTTTGGTGGAATTACCAGCCGATGTAGGGGGAGCCTTGTGAAAAAGCTAATTCCGGCTGCTAGGTTAAGCAAAAATGTTTTCATCCCAATAAATTTATGTTGAAGGTTGGATACAACCCGCTCAATTAGATTTTATTTACGGCTGCATGAATTTATTAGCCGTTACTTTCAACTTGTTGGCTATTCGCATTGATAATTGCATCTAAAATACTGATAATTGACATGCTCGAATCGCCCCAATATAGGTGGAAATAGGAGGCTACCGTGTTTTTATGCACGTAGATTCCTGTTTCTGTAGATCTGTTGGTGGCACTTTTAATCTCTGCGGCCGATTGAGGTAGCATTCCTTCGGAGCGGCTATAGTGAAACTCGTGGCCCTTAATAGTATGCTTGCCAACCTGTGCTTGTCTGTAACCCAACTTGCATCGGGCATTGGCAAAGGTAGTTCCAAATTGGAAAATGTTAGCCATTGGGTAGGTTGTTTCATCTTTTAGTGTAAGATGGGAGCCAAGGTATATCATTCCACCGCACTCAGCAAGTATCCGACCATCGCTGTTGGAGTAGGCTCTAATGGCATCTATCATGGCAGTGTTGGCCGAAAGCTGCTCTGCATGCAATTCGGGGTATCCACCTGGTAGATATACGAAGTCGACCTTTGGCAGCACCTTATCCACCAAGGGAGAGAAGTAGGTGATGTCTGCTACCTGTTGTAATGCCTCAATATTGGCGGGGTAGATAAAGTTAAAGGCGGCATCTTTGGCCACAGCGGCTTGTAGTCTATGGCTTTTATTTTGTAAGATTGATGGTTCAATTGCAGGTTTGGGCATGCTGGAGAGTTCTAGCAACCTGTCGATATTTACGTTTTGCAGAATCAGCTCGGCTGCATTTTCGCAAATGGCATCGATCTCGTCGTAGTTGTCGGTTTGTAGCCCTAAATGGCGCGACTCTACGCGAAGGCTGGAGTTGGCAGCAATCCATCCTAATGGTTCCACTCCGATTTCTTCGGCTGCGGCCTTGAGCAGCGAGTAGTGGCTGGCGCTTCCCACAAAGTTGAAAACTACGCCAGCAAGGTTAACCCCCTGTTGATAGGTGGCAAAGCCCTTGAGCAGAGCTGCGGCAGAATGTGCCATTGCCTTAGCGTTCATTACCAGTATTACGGGGATCGAGAGGGTTTGCGCTACCTCAGCACTGCTACCCTGAGTAAGGTGATAGCCATCGAACATTCCCATTACCCCTTCCACAATTGCTGCATCGGCGGTGCAGACCTCCTTGGCGTAACGGCGCTTTATCCCTTGGCTATCCATCATAAATAGATCGAGGTTGTAGCTTTCGTTGTGGGCTGCAATCTTATGTAGCTGCGTGTCCAGATAGTCGGGACCGCATTTAAAAGGCTGCACCTTTAGCCCTCGGTTGCTTAGCAGGCGAAGAAGAGCTAGCGTAAAAAGGGTTTTTCCAGATCCGCTGTGAGGTGCGGCTATTAAGAACTGGGGAATGTTCATGAAGGATTGATGTTGGATTGTCGTTAAACCAGCGTTAATCGAGTATCGAAATCAAAGAAGCGGTGCCGTTGCTTAAGCGAAAGCCCCGCTTTCTTTGGAGCCGTTAGCTGAAGCTGCGAGTTACCTTTGCAGCACTAAAAGAGCTCATGTTGTTTATCATGCAAACAGCCGATTCGATGATAGGATAGGCTACCAGTGCACCAGTTCCTTCGCCAAGACGCATCTCTAGCTGAAGTAGTGGTTTCCCACCAAGAATATCTAGCATCTGCGAGTGAGCACCTTCGTTGCTTTTATGGGAGAAGAGGCAGTAGTCGAGCACTTCGGGATGTAGCGCTGCGGCTGATAGCAGGGCTGCGGTGATGTTGAATCCATCCACTACGATAACCATTCCCAGTTCGGCTGCACGTAGCATTCCTCCAGTGATCATAGCCATCTCGTAGCCACTAAAGTAGGCTATTAGGTCGAAGGCTGATCCATCTCCCTTGTAGTTTGTCTTGGCGCGGCTAAGCACATCAAGCTTGTGGCGTACTCCTTCGGAATTTAGTCCGCTGCCTGCACCAACTGTTTTTTCGAGAGGTTCGTTGTGTAGCATTGTCATAAGCATCGACGAGCAGGAGGTGTTGCCAATTCCCATCTCTCCAAAGCTGACAATGTTACAACCTTCGGCGTGTATTTCGTCTACCACCTCGGCGCCACGCTCTAGGGCAAGATGTAGCTCCTCGTGCGTCATGGCCGATTCGTGAAGGAAGTTGCGGGTTCCGCGGGCAATCTTCTTATGGATAAGTTCTGGTATTTTTTCAAAGTCGTGATCTACTCCGGCATCGATAACCTTTAGTCCAATGCCATGCTGGCGGGCAAATACGCTTACGCCTGCGCCACCTTCGATAAAGTTGTATACCATCTGCTTGGTAACCTCTTTTACGGTTGCGCTAACGCCTTCGTCGGCAATTCCGTGGTCGCCTGCAAATACAAGGTTGTATGGCTTAGAGAGTGTTGGGGTTAATGTTTCCTGTATGATGCCAACTTTAAGAGCCGTTTCCTCTAGCAGGCCAAGCGAACCCTTTGGTTTGGTTAAGTCATCTATTTTTGCCTGAATCTCGGCGGCTATGGTTTTGTCTGTGCGTTTAATTGAAAAGGTTTTCATCCTAATGGGATTGTTTTTATCGTTAGATTTCTGGTTTATTTCTGCTACTTCTTCATTCGAAACGGCTTTACCCTTTCTTCTGGAAGATTTGCCAGGTGAACGTCGTATTTGGCGAGGGTGAAAAAGAGGTCGGAGAGACGGTTGATGAGCTGCGGAATCCAAGGTTCCAGCGCCTCATCCTGCACCAGCGGACTAAGATGCCTTTCTGCTCTACGTATTATCGTGCGGATGACGTGGCATAGCGCGCTAACCTCCGTTTGTCCGGGTAGTATAAAGTGGCGGCTTTCTCCCATCTCTGCTGTCATTTCTGTAATCCAAGCCTCGCAGGTTGCAGCGCCATCCTCCACCTTTGGCGAGTTGGACTCCTTTAGCGATTCGGGAGGAGTGGCAATGTGCGACATGGTGTGCATTAGCCCCATTTGTATGTGGTAAAGGCGCTCCTGCCAAGGATGGTCGAGCGCAATCTTGCAGCGAAGAAGGCCAATAAAGGAGTTTGCCTCGTCGATGGCTCCGTTGGCCTCTATACGAACGTGATTTTTGGGTACTCGGATGCCACCAGCAAGCGAGGTGCGCCCCCGATCACCTCCACGGGTGAATATTGCCATTGTACAATTATTAGAGGGTTAAGAAGCGCGAAGGTTATTGCCTTACGGGCAAATACTTCGCATCCTTTTATTCTGTTACTTTACTTTTAGTGCGATGCCCGAAACCATTAGCACCACCTCATTGGCTTTAGATGCAATATGCTGGTTAAGCCATCCCTGCATGTCGGTAAACTTGCGCTGTACTTCGTTCTCTGCATGGCCACCCATACCAATTTCGTTGGTGATAAAGATGAAGGTTGCGCTTTGTTGGGTAAGCTGCTCGAACTCCTTTTTTAGCTCCTCCAACGATTGGTCTATGTTGGAGTTGTTATCGAAAAAAAAGTTGGTTGCCCAAAGTGTAACACAGTCAATAACCACCACGCGGTTGGCTAAGGAGAGCGAGCCTAGGTGCTTTTCCTCTTCAATGTTGGTCCACATGGGGCCCCTATCGCTTTGATGGCGGAGTACGCGTTGGCGAAAATCCTCGTCCCAGATCCGCGAAGTTGCTACGTATACCGGGTTAGGAGAGAGCGAAAGCGCCAGCTCTTGAGCGTATCGGCTCTTACCCGATCGTTGGCCACCGGTAACCAGTATTATTTTGTTGTCCATACCTTTGATTTTGGGGTGTGCTGCTTAAAATAGAAGTCGATAACGGTATTCATCACAAAGAACTTTCGCTCCTCTACCGATGTTTTGGGAATCATGGCTATTTGGTAGCCTAACTCCACGTAGGTTGCCAGCAGCAGGTTGTGGAGTTGCTGGCATTGCTCGAAGGTTTGCGGCCTTTCGGCATCGTTTACAAAAATATCCTCCCAAGGAGGCGCTACAAAAACCAGCTTGGCGTAGCTGCGTCCTGTCTTGTACAGCTCTTTGCTGGGCGTAATGCCACCAAATTGCAGGTAGGCAATAATATCGGGGATCGCCCTGTCAAAAAAGCAGAGTTCGGCATCGTGCGCCAGCTGCAGCTGCTCCTGCATTCGTAGGTAGCATTCGTTAGCAAAGGCCTGCAGGTTTTGCCAGGGGAGTAGGTCGGAGCCTACTTGATGAGACTTGGCAATTATCTCGCGCGATACCTCGTTGAAGCAGGGAAACCCCTCCTTCCGAAGCGACTCTATAAGCGTAGACTTGCCTGTGCCTGGGCCTCCGGTGATTACAAATAGTCCGTTCATCTAATGGTGATGTATATTAGGCAGATGAGGAGTACCACTGCAAGGGTAACCCTGTGGTTTACCGCTACAGCCTGCCTCATATCTTGGGTGGTTAGCTCTTTTGGGATATCGCCAATGGTTGGTTTGTGGTGGAATACGCCTCCATAGAAGCTCCCTCCTCCAAACTGGCAGTTGAGGATACCCGCCAATGCCGCTTCGGGATATCCCGAGTTTGGACTTGTATGCTTCGATCCGTACTTGACAATAAACTTAAAGCTGCGCTGGCTCCACCACACGGTGGCCATCAGCAGCGCGGTTATGCGTGCAGGAATAAAGTTGGCGATATCATCCAACCTTGCTGCCGCTCTTCCAAACAGAAGGAAACGCTCATTCTTATAACCCCACATCGAGTCGAGCGTGTTTACCATCTTATAGGTCATTATTCCGGGGATGCCGAGCACGGCAAAGTAGAACAGAGGCGCAACCACGCCGTCGCTCAAATTTTCGGAGAGCGTCTCCAGCGCTGCTCGGCGTATTTGTTCGGGATCGAGATTGCTCGTGTCGCGTCCTACAATGCGCCCAACAGCCTTACGTCCCTGCTCCACGCCTTTGTCTAGCTCGGTAAAAACGTTGCGTACTTCGGTAATCAGCGTTTTGTTGGCCAATCCAAAAAAAACGAATAGCGCAACGGTGGCAATCTGTAGCGTGTCGGGGATATGATCTACCACCTCCATAATGCTTCGGAAAAGAAGAAAGATGCCACCAACCAGAATGGCTACCGCCAACGCTCCTTTGGCAATCAGATATTTTCCCTTGCGAAACGTCTTTTCGAAGTAGGATATCAGCTTCCCGTAGTAAACAATAGGGTGGGGCAGCCACATCGGATCGCCCAACGCTAAATCGAGAAGATAGCCCGCAATTAGGCCTGCTGCTGCTATTTGGTAGTTGTCCATTGTTGTATTGCTTTAACCAGCTTTGCATTGGCCGCCTCGTGCTGAGGTGCAATGCGAACGTAGGTGCTGTCTAAGCCGCGAAAGTTGGCGGCATCTCGGATCAGCAGCCCGTGTTTACTTACTAAGTACGCTTTTAGGTCCGACGAGGTGCCTCTGTGCAGCTTCATCAGGAAGTATGGGGTTTGTGAGGCAAGCGCCTCCATCTCTTCGATGGGCGCAAGCATCGAGCAGAGCTGCTGCTTTAGCCCCATCCATCTATCCAGCGGTAGCTCGTAGCGGCTACGGTTCGATATAAAATGCTTGGCAACCTCTATGGCCAGCGTATTTACCGACCAAGGAATCTTTACCCGAAGCATTTGCTCTATATTCTGCGATGCCGATAGGCAGTATCCAACTCTAATACCCGGAATGGCAAAGCATTTGGTTAGGCTGCATATCACAATAAGGTTGTTGTGGGTAAGCACATCGGTGTGGCGCAGCAGCTCGTACGACGAAAAGCTGCCATACGACTGGTCGATTACAAATAGCACCTGTGGATGCTGCTCTACCATCGATAGTATCTGCTGCCTATGGCGTATGCTACCCGTCGGATTGTTGGGGTTACACAGCCAAGCCATCTCAACCTCTGGCGCAATGGCGCCATCAAACTCGCCTTCGGTGCAAAACGAAAGCTTATGCTGATGCAGCTTGCATGCATCCTCGTACTCGCTAAAGGTGGGGGTAACCACCAGCGAGCGTTTTCCGCTCCACGCCTGCGCTGCAAGGTAAATAGCCTCTATGGCGCCGTTGCTTACCAGCACATTATCTACGCGTACGCCATACTCCTGCGCCAACAGCCGTCTTAGGCTGGCTGCATCAGGCTCCGGATAGCTGGTAACGCTGCGCATCGCCGCCGCAACAAGCGGAGCTATATCTTTTGTATAGTCTTCGAACCAAACATTCGAGCTGAAGTTTCCCTCAATCTCTCGGCCATGTGCTGCTATGTCGTCTCCGTGCCCAAAAAGCATTGCTATTTATTTTAATTTAGATGTGCGTACAGAGATTTGAGTATTGCGATATTTTTCATATCTCATATCTCATATCTCATATCTCATATCTCATATCTCATATCTCATATCTCACATCTAATATCTCATACACCTTCTCCATGCTCACATGCTGGCGGATATGGGCCGCGAGCTTATTGTACTGCTCCTCCTTAAACTCGTTGTAGTCGAAGGTGCGCGTTTCCAGCTGCGATAGGTAGGGCGTTAGCAGATGGTCTATCACCACCGCATTGTCGAGTATACCATGAATGTAGGTTCCAAAGCAGCGATTATCTACCTGTACGCCATCGGTGCTGCCATCGGCAAGGATGTTTAGCGTCGAGGCGTTGCTGGCGGTAATCTCCGTTTCGCCCATATGTATCTCGTACCCCTTGCATTCGGCCTTACCACCTCCAAAGGTAAAGGTAACCTGCTTGGTAACCTTTTCGCCCTGCATGGTAGTGCGTACCGGTAGCAGCCCTAGGCCAGGTAGCGCATCAATCTTGCCCTCTACATGGTGCGGATCGCAAACCTCCATACCCAGCATCTGGTAGCCCCCGCAGATACCAACAACCGTTTTCCCATCGCGGTACGCCCTGATGATGGCAGATGCCACACCGTTCTTACGCAGCTCGTACAGGTCTGCCAGCGTCGATTTTGTTCCGGGGATGATGATGATATCCGCCTTGGCGATTTCTTCTACGTTGTTGGAGTAGAACAGGTGTACCCGCTCATCGCGCTCCAGCACGTCGAAATCGGTAAAGTTGGACATGTGCCGAAGCAGCACCACCACCACGTTTACCTTTCCGTCTATGGCCGAACGGCTTTTCAGATCCAGCATCACCGAATCCTCGGCCTCAATATGGATATCCTTAAAGTAGGGAATAACGCCCAGAACGGGAACCCTACAAAGCTCCTCAATAATCTTTACCCCATCGGTAAAGAGGGAGATATCTCCCCTAAACTTGTTGATGATAATACCCTTTACCAGCTTGCGCTCCTCCTCGCTAAGCAGCATCATGGTGCCGTACACCGAGGCAATAACCCCGCCACGATCAATATCGGCCACCAGAATAACCGCCGCCTTGGCGTACTGCGCCATCGGCATGTTTACCAAGTCGCGCGAGCGCAGGTTCACCTCGGCAATGCTGCCGGCTCCCTCTATCACAATCGGGTTAAACTCCGCTCGGAGCCTGTCGAATGCCGCATGCACCTCCTTACGAAGCCTGTCGCGGTCGGTACCGTTAAAGTAGTCGGCTGCGCTTTTGTTGCCCGCCACCTTACCGTTAAGCACCACCTGGCAAACCCTATCGGAGGTAGGCTTAAGCAGAATTGGATTCATGTCGGTGCTGCAGGGGATGCCTGCCGCCTCGGCCTGAACCGCCTGCGCGCGGCCAATCTCCAATCCATCGGGTGTTGCGTACGAGTTTAGCGCCATGTTTTGCGCCTTAAAAGGGGCCGGACGGTAGCCATCCTGCAAAAATATACGGCAAAAGGCTGCCGCTACCACGCTCTTACCAACATCGCTACCGGTGCCAGCAAACATTATCGGACAAAGGGTATGCTTACTCATTCTCTTTCGAATCACGTTGTCGTGTTACCGCTCGCGATATAGTGGGGTAGGATTAATCCAGAGCTTAAAGAGAATCTTAAGAATCTGTATCGACCCGCTCTATTCCCGGAGCGTTACTGCTAACAGATACTGGCAGGTCTTCTGGCTCGCTCCCGTTTTGAAACCTTCCCAACCATACGGCCAGTGGTTACACTTCAAAACGCCTTGTGGAACTTACAGCTGCGGGTACAGCTCCGAAATTGCATCGGATTCCCTTTTATCCTGCTAGGCAGGAACCAATTATCGGGCACAAATCTAGCAATAATATTTACAAGGACGAATGTTTTACAGCTGGTTAAAAACCCGTGGCGCAACC
Organism: Alistipes sp. ZOR0009; assembly: GCF_000798815.1. Lineage (NCBI taxonomy): Bacteria > Pseudomonadati > Bacteroidota > Bacteroidia > Bacteroidales > Rikenellaceae > Alistipes > Alistipes sp. ZOR0009. The sequence continues at coordinate 120,101 of NZ_JTLD01000031.1, forward strand.
ACACATCCAACGGCGAAAATCGATGTTTGAGCAACGCTCGGTAGGCAGCTCATTACAAAAAGAGTAAGCTATAATCGTTCTGCTATCTTGCCTCCAAACTTTAAGCACCCATAAGCCAACGGTGCGAGCTAATTTCCGCCCTGTTTTTTGTGCTATTTTTTTGCGCCAAAAAAGTAGCAGGAAGAAAATAGTAGCATACAGATATTCCTACCAACAGCTGCGCTTTGCTTTTTTGCTACTTTTGGATGGCGGGCTACCGACCACTACTTAGCAAAGTCGTAGTCTTAGACTTCGACCTAGCCTCGTGTGCTGATGTAGACTATGGCGAGCGGAAAGGAAACATTGGTGTATAAAAGGCTGCTAACCTAAATATTATTCCTTATTCATCATTTCTTTTCAAGGATGAAAAGAAACAAAGCAAAGAAAAATCCTGTCGAGGCTTAACTCGCAGGCTGCGGCGTAGAGCCAATTCTACCAAAAAAACTTAGCACGCGCACCAATGGGATTCATATTGCGTTAGGTTGTGGTTGCTCCGCCCGCTTCAAACAAAACCCTCGACGGGGATGGTGTGGCTTCGCCACCTTCTTTACGGATAGG
>NZ_JTLD01000032.1 GCF_000798815.1 Alistipes sp. ZOR0009
AAAAAAAAAGCAATTAAGAAAAAGATGGTTAAGTGTATTAGTTAAAAAGAATATGCCAGTTGACGTCCTCTTTTTATCTGATTTTACCCCTATTTTTTAGGCATAATTTTCCCAATTTATTTGATCTTTGCATGAGAAAGGGCTATATCCTCTTTCGTGTGCTTCGTAGGCTTGTGATGCTTCTCTAAAATCCTTCAAAAGGAATGAAAATAGTTGTTGACGATAAAATACCATATCTAGAAGGCGTTTTGGAACGCTATTTTTCTGAGGTAGTGTATTATTCTGGTAGAGATATTTCTTCTAATATAGTAGCCGATGCAGATGCGCTTCTTATTCGCACTAGAACCAAGTGTAATGAAAAACTTCTTGCTGGTAGCAACGTAAAAATGATTGCAACTGCAACCATTGGTCACGATCATATTGATAAGGAGTATTGCAAAGAGCATGGAATTTTGTGGACCAACGCTCCTGGCTGTAATGCTTTTGGTGTGGTGCAGTATGTCCTCTGTTTTTTATCTTTGATTTCGCTGAAAGGTTACGGAAGCTTGCAGGGGAAAACGCTGGGTATTGTCGGAGTTGGAGAGGTTGGCAAGAGGTTGGCTGCAGTTGCTCCATATTTGGGACTAAATGTGCTTAAAAACGATCCGCCTCGAGCTCGCAAGGAGGGAGAGGATGGATTTGTTTCGTTGGATGAGCTGGTTGTAAAATCAGATATCATATCCGTTCATGTGCCGCTAAATAGAGATGGCGAGGATAGAACTTTCGGCTTGTTTAATGAGGGCTTATTTGGCCTATTTCAGCAGCCAAAGGTTTTTATTAATGCATCTCGAGGAGAGGTGGTACACGAACCGTCCTTAAAAGAGGCCATCAAGGCTGGGAAAATGCGTCATGTTGCTCTAGATGTATGGTGCAACGAACCAGAAATCGATAAGGAGCTAATGGAGCTGGTCGATATTGCAACACCCCATATTGCAGGATACTCTTTGGAGGGAAAAGCAAACGGAACGGCTGCTTCTGTGAATAGTATTCTTCATTTTTTTGGACTAGGTGGTGGCGATAAATGGTATCCTTCCTCTCTTCCTTCGTTGGAGAATAAGATTACTTTTGGTAGCTCTAAGAATGTGGAGGATGAGGTTCTCTCCTGCATTCTTAAAACATATAATATTGAATCAGATAACGATAATTTGAGACGAAACCCGGACGATTTTGAATCTTTGAGAGGAAATTATGGGGTGCGTCGAGAGTTTTCATATTATAAAGTAGTAAATGTTAAGGATGAGCGGGCTGCTGCCTGCCTAAATGGCTTAACCTTCAAGGTTGAATAAGATGAAAAACCTACTGAATTTTGCAGAACAGTTTTTGGGACAAAAGGCGGAGATAAAGCCGTTGGCTGGAGCGGGTTCCAATAGAAAATATTTCAGAGTATTTTGCGGAGAAAGCACCTATGTTGGTGTAATTGGTGAGAATGTCGATGAAAATGAGGCTTTCATCTACCTCGCAGAGCACTTAGGTCGTATCGGAAAGCGGGTGCCTAAGGTGCTTGCGGTCTCAGACGATCGTCTAATGTACCTTCAAACCGATCTTGGCGACATATCCCTCTTCGATTTGCTTGTAAAAAACGATCCAACAACCGAAAAGGTAATCCTTCAGGTGGTAGAGGATTTGGCAAAGATAGAGGTAGAGGGGGTAAAGGATGTAGACCCTTGCCGTTTCTTTGGAATTCAGCGCATGGATAAGCGTTCGGTGCTTTGGGATTTGAACTACTTCAAGTATAGCTTCCTTAAATGCGCCGATATTAGCGTTGATGAATCGCTATTGGAGGATGCTTTCGACAATATGGCCGACTACCTTTGCTCGTTGGATGGAAGCTACCTTTTATATCGCGATTTTCAGTCGCGAAATATGATGATCAACAACGATTACCCGTATTACATCGATTTTCAGGGCGCACGCCTTGGCCCGTTGGGGTACGACATTGTTTCTTTCCTTTATCAGGCAAAGGCAAACTTTAGTCCCGAGCTAAAGCAGCGCTATCTTGCCTTGTACTACGAAGCATTAAAGAAGTACGGGGTAAATACCGACAAGGTTGCCGAAAGTATCAACACGTTTATTCTCTTTAGAACGCTTCAGGTGCTCGGAGCTTACGGGTTTAGGGGCTTTTTCGAAAAGAAAGCGCACTTTCTTCAGAGCATAGCGCCAGCGCTAAAGAATTTAGGTGAGATTGTTGAGCACGATTTCCCCTTCGAGTGCGAGTATCTGAAACGGGTGTGCCGCGAGTTGGCCTCGCGCATTACAAAATACGAGTGCGACCTAAAGGAAAGCAAGCTAACCGTTACTGTAAGCAGCTTTTCCTTCCTAAAAGGTGGCGTGCCTACCGATTTTTCGGGCAATGGTGGCGGTTTTGCCTTCGATTGCCGGGCTATTTACAACCCAGGTCGCGAGGAGGCGTTAAAGACTTTAACAGGAATGGACAGAGAGGTCTCCGAGCTTCTCGATGCGAACGCGGATATGCAGGATTACCTGGTTCATGCCTTTGCGTTGGTCGATAAATCGGTGAAGAAATTCCTCGAACGCGACTTCTCCCACCTTATGGTAGGCTTCGGTTGCTCTGGAGGGCAGCATCGCTCGGTTTATTCGGCCGAAAGATGCGCTAAGCACCTTAAAGCAAAGTTCCCTCAGGTGCGTGTGGTGATTAATCACCGCGAGCAAAACGTAAAAAAGATTTTTGAGTAGCATATTAATATAGGTATACATGAAGGCAATGATTTTTTGTGCGGGATTAGGTACTCGGCTTAAGCCGTATACCGATAGCGTTCCAAAGGCTCTTGTTCAGCTGGCCGGAAAACCTCTTCTGACGCATGTGATAGAGCGTCTGAAAACCTTTGGGGTCGACGAGGTGGTGGTAAATGTGCACCACTTTGCCAATAAGGTCGAGGCGTTTATTGCCGATCGCGATAGCTACGGCATAAAGGTATCGATCTCCGACGAGCGGGATATGCTGCTCGATACGGGAGGTGGACTAAAGAAGGCTGCCGATTTGCTGAACGATGGAAAGCCCTTTATCATCCACAATGTGGATATCATGAGCGACATAAACATTGCCGAGCTGTACAAAAAACATCAGGAGGGTGGGGCGTTAGCGACTTTAGCCGTTAGCAACCGCATGTCTTCGCGTTACTTCCTGTTCGATGAGGCTATGCAGCTGGTGGGATGGAAGAATATAAAGAGCAATGAGCAGAAGATTTCGAGGGTAGGAGATACCTACATTCCTTTTGCTTTCAACGGAATTCATGTTGTAAGCCCTCAGATCTTCGAGCTTATGGATGGATTTGACGGAAAGTTCTCCATTGTAGATCTATACCTGCATTTGGCCAAGACAGAATCCATTAAAGGCTACGATGTTTCAAAAAATAGGATCATCGACGTGGGGAAACCGGCGTCTTTAATCGATGCGGAAAAGCTGCTCTTTTAGGGCAGCTTTTTACCGATCTATCCACTCCTTGAACTTCGAGCATTTTTCGCGGCTAACAATTACCTCGTCATCCTTGACGTTGGCTATTCGCAGCTTGAGGCGCGAGCTCGAGAACATGAGTACGTCAGCAATGCTGTCGATGTTTACAATATGCTTCCGCGATATTCTGAAAAACTTTCTGGGATCAACCAGCTCCTCTATCTGATCGAGCGTATGGTCGATGCCCACCATTTTCCCCTCGTTGGTGTAGGCAAACGACGACTTTTCCATGCTTACAAATGCTGCAATGTTGCCAACCGGGAGCATGTGCAGCTTTTCGCCAACCTTAGTAATAAACCGTTCCTTGTATCCTCCCGTTAGCATGCGCATAGCCTGCGCAATAAGCTCCGGAGAAATGCCCAAATTGGATTGAGATGCCTCTAAATGGGCTCTCATCTTTCTTATGGCCATCGCAAGCTCATCTATATCTATCGGTTTCAGCAGGTAGTCGATGCTATTCACCTTAAATGCTTTAACAGCGTACTCGTTAAAGGCGGTGGTAAATATAATGGGGCACTTAACCTGCGCCAGTTCCAGTATTTCGAAGCTTATTCCGTCGCCTAGCTGTATGTCCATCAGCATAAAATCGGGCGTAGGGTTGGCATGCAGGTATTCAACCGTCGATTTTATCGAGTCGGTAATCGCAACCACCCGTATATCGTCCGATAGGCTCTCTACCAGCTTCTTTAACCGCTCCGATGCGGGCTGCTCATCTTCTACAATCAGGCATCTCATCTTGTTGATGTTTGGTGTTTACTCTAAAGTTAGATCAGCGGTAGCATAACCATAAACTTACCGCCTGTTTCGGTGTACATCATTGGCTTTTCCGACAGAAACGCGTACCGTTCCTTAATATTCTTTAGCCCAATGGTGTTCGAATCGGCCAGCACAGGCTTCTTTTGCAGGTTATTCTCGCACACCAGGCATCCTTCCTTCTCGTAAATCGAGATGGTAAGCGGCGCTTCGCTGGTTATTACGTTGTGCTTTATTGCGTTTTCCACCAGCATTTGTAGCGATAGCGGCACAATATGCTTTTGTAGTGGCAGGTTTTCAATATTTACAATCAGGTTGCTTCCAAACCGATGCTGCTGCATAAAGATGTACGATTCCGTTAGCCGAATCTCCTCCGATAGGGGCACCGTTTCCTTGTCCTTTGCGTCTAAAACGTAGCGGTACACGTCGGCCAGCTTTCGGGTAAACTTAACGGCTGCATCGGAGTCGGTTTCAATCAGCGAGGTTAGCACATTAAGGCTGTTGAAAAGGAAATGAGGGTTTACCTGGTTCTTGAGCATCTCGTACTGGTACACGGCAATGTCTCTCTTATGCTGCTCCTCCCTTTTGATGTTCTCCTTATACCCTTTGAAGAACTTAACAAGGAACATAATCATCCAAACAAAGAAGCTCAGCAGCGAAATAATGGTGGAGTTGATAACAATTCTCTCTAGCTGCTTCGAAAAATCGAAGTGCCCTCCACTAAAATAGTAGGCCAGCAGGCTGTATATGATGAAGACGGCAATGGTATTGTAGATGCTCGATACCAGAATATTCCACCTAAACGCTTTTACAGGATTAACATCCCACGGATACTTCCTGCGAAGGTATATTTGGATGTACTTATTGCCCTGCCACATCAGCAGCCCAATAATGGACGATACGATGATCGTTATCTTCACATCGCGCCAGCTGAAGCTGAATATGTTGAAGCCATCGAGGATAAACGTTATAAAAAATCCAATGGCGATTCCTAACGCAAGCTTCCCTGCTAGGCGAATCGAGAACTGGAGTGCTTTACTATTGTACATAGCCGGTTGTTTGGTAGAGGTGAATGTAGTAAAAAGGGTTGATTTTACCTATTGGGTGCTAAGGATACCCCAGAAGCTAGCAAGCCGACTTCCGGGGTATCGCTGCTTTTACTTTTCGCAGGCCGCAACCATCTTCAGGTTCCAGTACTTTCCCCACGATGGGTACAGCGCTGTTGGTATGCTGGCCTTCTCAAATTTTTCCTTTGCCGAAACGAACAGCGGTTTAGCCTTATCCTTGCCTCCACCAAACATGGCGGGCATGTTTAGCACTCCCATCCCTTTAATTAGTAGCGCGCGTGGATTTTCTGGATTCAGCGCAAGCGCTTTTTCCAGCAGCTCGTTGTATTTTTGCGAGTACTTCATGCCGCGGGTCATCGGCGATACGGCAATACGCGCCATATTTACCATGGCCTCTAGCACGTAGAATTCTGATTCTGTTGCATTCTTCTTTTCAAGGGTTAGGATTACGGGTTCTGCCGTATCCAGCAGCTGATCTATTTTCTCACCCTTCTCGCCAAAAGCCTGCATGGTGGTGCAGTACACAAAGTAGTACGAAGCCTCCCAGGTGTCTGGGTTGGCCTGTGCCATATTCTGAAATTGTGTTGCCAAAAGCGCGTAGTTAGGCGCTGGGCTATTAATTTGCTTTACCAGCGTGTCCATATCCGACTGGTAATCCTGTCCTTTTGCTGTAAAGCCGGCTAAAAGAATAGCCATTGCTACTAAAATTTTCATCGTTTTCATTCTTGTTGTTTGTTTGCGGTTAATATTATTTGGCTGCTGCTTTTGCATCAGCCCTACACATTTTTATGCTGTCGGAAAAATGCCTCGTTCTGCTCAATCGCTTTACCAATCCTTCTGCCGATAGCCTTGTTTGCACATCAGCATTTTTACTGGATGGGACGACCGTTTTTGCAGACTTCTCATTTTTCCTTGTATCTTAATCTACCATTCATTTTACGTTATCTGGCATCTTCAAAATTTAGGATGCCTTCTATGTTTTGGTGGGAGCTATTTGCGCTATGCAGTTAGGTTCCCATGTTATGTTATAAGTCTTTCATATTTTGCAATATGATTGTCATATTTTGCAATGAAAGACCCTTGCAATGCAATATGAATTCCATGTTTTGTAATGAGAGACCCTTGCAAAGCAATGAGAACTCCATGTTTTGATGCATGATTCTGTAAATGTGTTAACGTATTGCCGTGTTTCCTTCGAAGAATTCCATGTTTTGTAATGAAAAATCCTTGCGAAGCAATGAGAACTTCATGTTTTGTTGCGTGATTCTGTAAATGTGTTAACTCGACGCCCTGTTTTTTTTGAAAAATTCCATCTTTTGTAATGAAAATAGGCTTTATAAGTGTTGTAAGGCTATTTTCTAATTGTTGATTCTCCTGAAAAATGGGAAAATGGCTTTTATTAACACTTGTTTGCATGCTGAGATTTTTGAAGGTTCTGCGACACCGTTTGTATCTTGCCATGTGTGTTTGCATTGCTCTATAGAATCGTATCACATCCTAAAAGTTAGGTGTTAGCCTACCAGTTTAGGAATACACCAAACAGAAATCCTCTTTTTTCCGACGAGGTAACGGGCATCTGCTGGTAAGCTCCTGCGGCATCTTTATAAAAGTTGTAGCCGTACACGTTATTTCGTCCTAGCAGGTTGTTTGTTTGCAGGTATAGCACCGATGTTTTACCGAAGAACTGAAAAATGTAGCTTACGTTGAGGCTAATATTAAAGTAGCTTTTGGTTATTCCATCCATAAAGGTGCTCGATGTTGGGTTGTTGTACGGGCGTCCGGAGGCAAGCATTGCCGTAGCTCCGAATTGCGTGCTAATGTCTGGCACAAACCATTTACCAACAACCGATACGTTGTGCTTTGGCGCGAAGGTTGGCGTTGCCTTAGCGGTAAAATCGCGGTAAAGCCTCTTGCTATCTATGTAGGAGTACGACACCCAGTAGTCTAGGTTTTTAACCGTTTTCTGATCGCGCCAAAACAGCTCAAAACCTTGTGCGTATCCGTTGCCATCGTTGTTGTAGAGCGTTGGATTGTAGAACTGCTCCTTGTTAAAGCGTACCAAGCTGCTGTAATCCTTTCGGTAGGCTTCCACCCTAAATATGCGGTCGTTCTTGGTTATCTGGTAGTTGATAATGTAGTGGTTAGCCTTCTCAAAATTCAGGTTGTGCGTAAATCGGAGCAGCTGATCTTCGGGTGTTTGGTAAAAGATACCGGTTGCTACCGACAGTTGGCTGTAATCTCCCACCAGCCATGCCAGCGATAGGCGAGGGGCTACCTTTTTTTCGTTTAGCAGGCTCGAGTATTCGCCTCTCAGGCCACCTCTCACAGCCAGCTTATTAAAAAGCATGGCCTCTACTTCAATAAATGGCGATAGGTTGTTGTCCGAAAAGCTGGTGCGGCTTTTTAGCGTCTCCTGCTCCCAGTATTTCTGCATAAAGCTATTGGGCGATACCTCAAAGCCTCCATTTATATTAAACGTCGACGAAAATTCTTTCTTAACCACCACCTTCGATTGCAGGTAGGTATTAAATTCGTACACCTTATTGCCAAAGGGAGCCGTCCGGTTGTCGTCAACCGATAGCGCAGCACCCGCTTTTATGCTCCAACCTTTCCCCCACGAGTCCGTGTAGCTCATGTTTACCGCAAAATTTTTACTTTTTAGGTCGATATCCTTCAGCTTTGCCTGGTCGTTAAAGTCGGGAAACTGCAGGTTGCTGTGGCTCATTTGCAGGGTCGACATAACCTTTAGCAGGCCGGTTCTGCCCACCTTCTGACGTCCTACAATCGTAGTCCCAAATGTTTCGGGGTATTTATTCCAGTGGTATTTCTGCTCCACAACGCTGTAGTATGGTTTCAGGTTGTAGTATTCTACCTGTGCCGATATCGAGGAGTTCTCGTTGGCTAGCGTTTCCGATCCGTTAACGCCAACCGAAAGCAGCCCAAATCCCCACTGATTCTTGCTGGCGATGCCCGTAGTTTGTAAGATTAGGGCAGAAGATAGTGCTTGTCCGTATTGGGCCGAGTAGCCGCCCGAGCTAAAGGTGGTGCCTGTGAAAAGTTGTGGTGCATACCTTCCGCGCGAAGGCAAGTCGGGCATCGAGGAGGAGTAGGGATTCTTAATACGTAGCCCATCAATAAAGGTAAGCGATTCGTAGGCGTCGCCACCGCGTACAAACAGGCGTCCATCATCGGGCATTGCGGCGGTTCCTGGCAGGGTGTTCAGCGCACCGTACATGTCGCCCGATGCGCTGGCGGTGGTGTAGATATCCAGCGGTTTAAGTGTTACCCCCTTCTTCTTGTCGCCCGCCTCAAAGCTCCCTGCGGTTATAACCACATCCTTAATGGCTGTTGGTGTCTCCTTTAAAATAATATGTAGGTCGATGGTTTGGTTTCCAATGGCGATAGGCTTCGAAAAGCATTCGTAGCCAATGTAGGTTGCTACGACAGCTTGCGCGCCTTTCCTCTTAGTCTTAAAGTGGAATGCGCCTAGCGTGTCGGTTGAGGCGCCATCGATAGCCCCTTTTATGGTAACGCTCGCTCCAATCAGCGGATTCCCGGCCTTATCCGTCACCTTTCCTTTTATGGTAACCTGTGCAAGCGCAGTTGCTGCTGCTGCTACAAAAATTAGAGTAAGTAACGCCTTAGTTTTCATCTCTCCTGTTTCTTTATGTTGATGAAGCAAATATCGGTGCTACTCAACCCCAAGGCAATTAATTCCCGACGAGCCGCTATTTTAGGCCGACGAGCGGAAATAGGTCGAGGATCAACCGCATTCTTGTTGGGTAAGAATGGCGGTTGCCTTGCCTGTTCATCTAATAAAAGTTGAATTATCATCGTTGTTGGGTGTTAAAAAAAATATTTATTGAGAATAAAATGTTTTAGGAATGACTTTTAACTTAAAAGAGGAGGCTTCAAATGCAGATCGTCGGTTGGATATCTAGAAAAGATGCTTTTGTTAAAATGGATCTAATGTGTTGTATGTTAGATTAGAAAACCTTGCCGCAAACGAATGTGTTTGGATCAATCTCAAAAAGGGGAGTATAATAAAAGGTTAAAAGAATCGGATGCAAACCTTTGCATTGTTGTTTTTGTGTTAAACCCGTTAACGGCTTGTTAATCCTATAGTTATTTTTTAAATATTTGTGGTGAGCGGTTATGTAGTTTAAGAATGCAGCTCTGCAAGCGTTTGCTGAAGTTTAATTGTAAGAGAAAAGAGGGCGGGAGTTAAAATCCCCAATTTTAGAATAGAACAGACCTTAGATGTCAAGTGTTTTCAACAACCAAACCCTATGCGAAACGTAATTAACACGCTAACTCTTTTAATTATCGCCCCATTTTTGGTGGTAGGCGGGCTTCCGGCAAGTTCTGCCGCGGCTGCTTCTGGCGATAGTAAAACGGAACAGGCTCCTGTCGGCAACGCCGAGGCGGCTGATGGTGGCATTCTATCCGCGATTTCCACTTTTATTATAGATGCGGCAAACAAAATCGCCGATTTAGTTTGCTCATTAGCTCAATCCATCTTTTTTTCTGCGTCAGATTCGGACGACGAGGAGGAGTCTTCCATCTTCGAGTTCGACTACCAGCCGCTAATGCGGGGTGTCGTTGGCTCATTTCTCAGCGTTCATTTCCGAATTTTGCAGGACAGGTTCTCGCTAACCTCGCTTTTTAACGAAAGCGGCCGACCAGGATAGCGTTCGCTACCTATCCTTACGGATACTTCCAGATGTATTAAAAATCTTATTCTGGGCTTTTGTAAAAAAAGCTCGGATGGGGAAATTACATATCTACCAAATCGATTTGACGGTTTGGGATGTAGTTCAAAGTGTCAATAAAAATCAAAATTTCAATTAACCCTACAAATCGCGTTGTTATGAAAAGACAATGGATGTTTAAAATGCTGTTGCTGTTTGTTGGCATCGCCTGCTTTGGAAGCGTGCATGCTCAGCAGCTGACGGTCACAGGTGTTATCACCGATGCAAAAGATGGTAGTCCTCTTCCGGGTGTTACTATCATTCTGAAAGGTTCATCGACTGGTACAGTTACCGACATCGATGGCAAGTATTCTATTAAAGCAAGTAAAGGACAGTCTTTAACCTACTCTTTTGTAGGGTACAAGTCTCAAGTTGTGGTTGTAGAGTCAAATAGCTACAACATTAAGCTGCAAACCGATAACATGTCTATCGACGAGGTGGTGGTTATTGGTTATGGTACCGTTAAAAAGTCCGATGCTACAGGTTCTGTATCGGTTGTTAGCTCAAAAGACTTCAACGACGGGGCTATTTCGTCTCCCGATCAGCTGATAACAGGACGTATTGCAGGGGTACAGGTAACATCTGCAGGCGGCGCTCCTGGTGCTGGATCTACCATCCGTATTCGTGGAGGTTCTTCCCTTTCGGCTAAAAACGATCCGTTGGTAGTTGTTGATGGTGTTCCTTTAGACAACGATGGTGTTGTTGGTATGGGCAACCCGCTAACCACCATTAATCCTAACGATATCGAAACGTTTACCGTTCTTAAGGATGCTTCGGCTACCGCTATTTACGGTTCTCGCGCTTCTAACGGTGTAATTATTATTACCACCAAGAAAGGTAAGAAGGGATCAAGCATGTCTGTAAACTATGCTGGTAACGTATCTGTTGGTGTTCCAACAAAAACTATCGACGTTCTTTCTGGCGATCAATTCAGAACGCTGTTTAAAGAAAAGGGGCTTGTTAGCGATCGTTTAGGCGATGCCAGCACCGATTGGCAGGATGAAATCTACCGTACTGCCGTTAGCACCGACCATAACGTAAGCCTTTCGGGTGCAGTAAAGTCGATGCCTTACCGCGTTTCATTGGGATATACCAACGAAAATGGTATTCTAAAGACATCGAAGATGGATCGTACTACAGCGGCAGCTAATCTTAGCCCATCTTTCCTCGACGATCATCTTAAGGTAAATCTTAACGCTAAATATTCGTTTACTAAGAACCATTTTGCCGATCAGGGTGCTATCGGAAATGCACTTCGTTTCAATCCAACTGTAAATCCTTACAGCACCGACCCTCTTTTCGCTAAGTTTGGTGGCTACTACACCGATCTGAATGCAGATAAGGGGCCAGACAACCTAGCACCAACCAACCCGTTGGCACTTCTTTACCAAAAGAACGATGTGGCAGATGTTAACCGTTTTATTGGTAACGCTCAAATCGATTATAGCTTCCATTTCCTTCCAGAACTTAAGGCTAGCCTAAATGTGGGGATGGATAACTCTTACAGCGACGGTAGCGTATTCATTGGCGAAAATGCTGCTTGGTTATATCGTCAAAATGCAGATGGAACGCTTGATGGCGGTGCCGATCGTGTTTACAAGCAAAATAAAAAGAATCAGCTGCTCGATTTTTACTTCAACTACAACAAGAACTTGGAGCAGATTAAGAGTAAGCTCGATGTTACGGCTGGTTACTCTTGGCAGCACTTTAAGCGCGATGGTAGTGCCTACGAAACAAACGTAGCTAAGACTCGTGTTCTCGAAAATACAAAGTATATCACCGAGAGCTACCTCGTTTCGCTGTTTGCTCGTTTAAACTACACCCTAAACGAAAAATATATTCTTACGGCTACCGTACGTCGCGATGGTTCTAGCCGTTTTGGCGAGGACAATCGTTGGGGAATGTTCCCTTCTGTTGCGCTAGGTTGGGATTTAAAGAAGGAAAACTTCCTGAAAGATGTAAAAGCATTATCTGCGCTTAAGCTTCGTTTGGGCTACGGTATAACTGGTCAGCAGGATATTAATAATGGAGACTATCCTTACCTTGCTCGCTACACGAAGAGCGAAGAAAACGCTGGCTACATATTCGGCGATACGCCTATTCAAACGCTTCGTCCCGATGGGTATGACTCTAACCTGAAATGGGAGGAGACAACCACCTACAACGTTGCGTTAGACTATGGCTTCCTTAACAACCGTATCTCTGGTACTCTCGACTTCTACATGAGAAAAACCGACGACCTGCTTAACTTTATTCCAATACCTGCCGGATCTAACCTCACCAACATGATTCTTACCAACGTTGGTAGCCTAGAGAACAAGGGGGTGGAGTTTTCTATCAACGCTCGTCCAATTAGCAGCAAAGACTTTAACTGGGAAGTTGGTTTGAACGCAACTTATAACAAGAATAAGATTACAAAGCTAATCAACAGCAACGATCCTAACTACCTTGGCGTTAAGGTTGGCGGTATTGCTGGTGGTACTGGTAACACCATTCAAATTCATAGCGTAGGGTATGCTGCTGGCGCATTCTACGTGTACGAGCAGGTTTACGACGAAGCCGGAAAGCCTATCGAGAACCTTTACGTAGACAGAAATGGTGATGGAGTAGTAAACGAGGCCGATATGTACCACTACAAGAACTCAACTCCAGACGTAACCATGGGTATCAACTCTAGGTTGTCTTACAAAAACTGGGATTTCAGCTTTGCTGGTCGTTTAAGCCTTGGAAACTACAACTACAACAACGTATTTTCTGACAGAGGTACCGATAAATTCCTAAAACACTCTAACGGATATCTTTCTAACATCGTATCTAACTGGTATAACACCGGATTTACAGGATCAGAGAAGCATTTCTTGAGCGATTACTATGTAACCAACGCGTCATTCTTTAAGATGGACAACATAACTCTTGGTTACAACTTCGATAAGCCAGCGAAGTTTATCAGCAACCTTCGTGTTTACGGAACCGTGCAGAATGCCTTTACCATTACGAAGTACGACGGTCTTGATCCAGAGGTTTATGGTGGTATCGACAACAACATCTACCCACGTCCTCGTACATTCCTTTTTGGAGTTAACCTAACTTTCTAATTAAATAAAGTTTTGAGTTATGAAAAATCGATTTATTAAAAATATAGTTCTTTTCCTTGCTGTAAGCGCTACGCTTACCTCTTGCTTCAAGGATTTGGATACGCAACCTATCGATAATAATGTTCAGGCTATCGATAAGGTTTATAAGGATAAGGCAAACTACAAGAAGGTGCTTGCCAAACTTTACGCAGGGCTTGCAGTAAGCGGACAGCAGGGGCCATCTGGCAAACCCGATATCAGCGGACAGGACGAAGGCTATGGTCAATACATCCGCGGATACTTTTATCTTCAGGAGTATACTACAGATGAGGCCGTAATTGGTTGGAACGATGGTACGCTTCAGGATCTTCACGCGCAGCGTTGGACTGCCTCTGACGGCTTTATCCAAACCTCTTACTACCGTATTATGCACCAAATTGCAGCTTGCAATGAGTTCCTTCGCGAAACAACTGACGAAAAGTTGGCGTCGAGAGGGTTTGGTGCCGATACAGAATTCAAGAAGGAGGTGGCAAACTATAGAACCGAGGCTCGTTTCCTTCGTGCGTTGAGCACTTGGCACGGAATCGACCTATTTGGTAACATCCCATTTGTAACCGAAAAGGGCGGCGTAGGTGTAGGACTTGGCGACAACATGCCAAAGCAGCACCGCCAAGGACGTGCCGGTTTGTTTAGCTACGCAACTAACGAGCTTAGGGCTATTGAGAACGAAATCCCTGCAACCAACGAGTACGGACGTGCCGATAAGGCTGCCGTTTGGACTTTGCTAGCAAAGCTCTACCTAAACTCCGAAGTTTATACCGGTACTGCAAAGTACGACTCTACGCTTATTTACGCCAACAAGGTAATTGACAATTCTGGTCGTACGCTTTACACCAAGAGCTATCCAGAACTCTTTATGGCTGATAATGACAGAGCAGCCCTACGTTCAGAGATTATTTTCCCTGTACGCTACGACGGACATCTTATTAAAACCTTTGGCGGTACCTCATTTATCATTAATGCTGCAATCGGAGGCGATATGAAGCCTAACGATTACGGAATGAAGGGTAACTGGAGCGGACACCGTGCTACCAAAGCCCTAGTAAACAAGTTCGAAAACATCAACGCCGACGGAGTTAGCCCCGACAAGCGTGCGTTGTTCTTTGCCAAGGGACAAAAGCTTGAAATTAACGACTTAGGTAAGTTTAACGATGGTTTTGCGGTTGTAAAGTTCACCAACAAGAACAGCGATGGCACCAACGGTAAAGATCTTGAGTTTGCCGACACCGACTTCCCTATGTTCCGCCTATCTGATGTGTACTTAATGTATGCCGAAGCAAAAGTTCGTCTTTCGGGAGATGGGGCAATCGATGCAAAGGGATTGGGCCTCATCAACCAGATCCGCGAGCGCGCCTACGGCGACAAGAGCGGAGATGTTACTGCAGCGCAGATTACCAAGAACTTTATTCTGAACGAGCGTGCTCGCGAGCTCTACTGGGAAGGTCATCGTAGAACCGACCTCATTCGTTTTGGTCGATTTACCGACGCTTCGGAATACACTTGGCCTTGGAAGGGCGGCGTGAAGGATGGAGCCTCAGTGGCAAGCTACTTCAGCATTTTCCCCATTCCTTCTTCTGACATTGCTGCGAATCCTTCGCTAATTCAGAATCCAGGATACTCAAAATAGGCGTTTATCATTTAGTAAAAACAGACGACAATGAAAATTCTAAAATATTTCCCGATTGTGTTGGGGCTTTTGGCTGCTAGCTGCGAAGATTCGGCAGACCCTCAGCTATTAAAGGATAAAATTCCTGCAACCTTGGATAAATCGCTCGAAGGAACTTCGTACGTGTTTGAAGAGGCTAAGGCAAATGAGGTAGCCGCCACGTTTAAGTGGGCTCCCGCCAATTTTGGCTATCAGGCTGCCGTAAAGTATACGGTTGAGGCTTCGCTGCCAGATGCTAAGTTCGAAAAGCCGGTAGCTATTGCACAAACCACCAGTACCTCTATCAGCTTGCTTACAGGCCTCTTTAACGAAAAGGTTTTTACAGGCTTAAAGATTAAGGAAGGCGTTCAAACCGAGATTTTGGTACGCGTTAAGGCCTCTATCTCTAGCGCCGTTGCCAACATTTACAGCGAGCCTATTAAAATAAAGGTAACTCCTTATTTTATCGAACGTAAAATAGGCAAAATGTGGGCTCCTGGTAACCAAAATGGATGGAGCTTTAAGGATGTTGTCTATTCGATGGATAATAACGGAGAATATGAAAACTACTTCTACTATCCTGCCAACGGAGAGTTCTTATTTACTCCTGCTGACAGCTGGGATAATAAGTTTGGTGGCGCCAACGGAACCTTGAAGGAGGGTGGCGAAAATATCCTTGTAAAGAACGATAAGGCAGGCATGTTCCATGTTGAGGTTAGCTTAACCAACATGACTTACACCCTAACACCCACAGATTGGAGCATTATTGGTGGTGCAGTTGGAGGCTGGGCGCCCGCTAACGATGTTATGTTTACTTGGGATGCCAACCTTAAGGCGCTTGTTGCAGAAGCCAACTTTACCACTGGCGAGGAGTATAAGTTTAGAGCCAACCACGATTGGAAGTTAGACTTTGGTGCTGGAGATGAGGAAGGCAAGCTTAAGTTTAAGGCAGGCAACATGCGTTTTACGCAACCTTCCGGAAAGTACAAGGTAACCTTCTTTATTATGGCTGCCGAGAAGTACTATACGCTCGAAAAGTTGTAGTAACATAAAAGCACTACGGGTCGCAATACCCTAGTTAATGTTAATTTACGTTTTAGAAAGGGGCCGCTGCGAAGCGTTCCCTTTTTTATTTTGTAGGCTTAGGATTCCTGCGGTAAGGTGCGCATTTCGCCGCAATCGGTTTGTACAAGCAGCAATACAGCACCTTTTAAATAGAATTCCCTGCTGTTTATCACGAATAATTGGCAACCAGTTGCCAATTTAATCTAATTGCTTTAAATTCAGCATTCCGATTATCCAATTGGCGCAATCGTTTGTGCCTAAATGGGGCGGCTAAAGTCGATTTACTAGTTAAACTATAATTACACAGCAATGCGTTTAAAAAGACTTATAGGACTTTTCGTGTTTGTTGCAATTAGCGGAGTAGCCCTTGCGCAGTGGAGCGAAACTACTGTAGCAAAGGCCACGGCGCTTATCAACCAAACAAAGGAGGGGACGTGGACCTTCCAAAACATGGGAAATGGGGTGCTAAAGGCTACCTATCTTCCTAAAGGGTACACCCGTACGCAGCAAATCTCCGATGCCGTAATGACAAAACCCACGTTGGTGGCCGTTACCGATAAGGGGAATGGTACAAAGATGCTGGGCGATGTGGCAATTGCGAGCCACAATGGTAGCTTGTCTGTAAAAGTAGGCTCAACCGAGCTGCTTAGCAACCTGCATCCAGTTAAGGATAGCGTTTTTAACGGTTTTAGCATGGAGCTAACGCCCAGCGAGCAGGTATTTGGTGGAGGCGAGCGCGCCATCTCCATGAATCGTCGTGGGCATCGGTTCGATTTCTACAACCGTCCCGACTACGGCTACGGTGTAGGTTCGGAAAACCTAAACTATGGTATTCCGTTCTTCATCTCCACTCGCGGCTACGGGATCTTCTTCGATAACCCTTCTAAGGGCTATGCAGATATTGCCAAGAGCGATAAAAACCGTATGAACGTGGCCTTCGAGAGCGGAGAGCTGACGTTTTACCTCATCCCCGGAAGCAATCCGGAGGAAATACTAAAAAGGTACACGGCTATGATTGGTACCCAACCTATACCAGCCCGCTGGGTGTTTGGTAACTTCATGAGCCGCTTCGGATACCGCAGCGAGGCCCAAATCCGCGACATCAAGGCCAAGATGAAGGCGGAACGTATTCCAATGGACGCCATAATCATCGACCTTTTTTGGTTTGGCGACAGCATCCAGAACTACGTGGGCAACCTCGATTGGGTAAACCGCAAGGCTTGGCCCGATCCTAAGAAGATGATTGCTGATTTTACGAAGGATAGCATCAACACCATCCTAATTACCGAGCCTTACGTGGTAAAGAATACGCTAAACTACGAGGAGTCGGTGCCATTTTTAGCCACAGACAGCAAAGGAAAGGTGTACACGCTGCCCCACTTCTACTTTGGCAAGGGCGGTATCATCGATATGTTCCGAAAAGACTCGAAGGACTGGTTTTGGAGCAAGTATAAGAAGCAGATGGACATTGGCGTTAGCGGCTGGTGGGGCGACTTGGGCGAACCCGAAAACCATCCCGCCGATGTGTACCATAACCTGAAAGATTTGGGATACGGCGATCGTCTCTACTCGGCCAACGAGGTGCACAACATTTTTGGGCACTACTGGAATAAAATGCTCTTCGATAAGTTCGAAAAGGAGTATCCAAACGTGCGCCTGTTCAACCTTAACCGCTCGGGCTACGCCAATTCGGCGCGCTACATCATTTTTCCTTGGACTGGCGATGTGGGACGCCACTGGAGCGGTTATCGCGCCCAGCTGCCGCTAATGCTTACCATGAGCATGAGCAATGTGCCATACATCCACAGCGATGCCGGCGGATTTACCTTTGCAAAGCAGGATAACGAGCTTTACGCCCGCTGGATGCAGATGTCTGCCTTCTCGCCAATTCTTCGTCCGCACGGAACAGCTTTAAAGGAGCTAATCCCCGACGCCGACAGCTACCCGAGCGAAGCCGCGCTGTTCGACGAGCCATACAAGAGTATTGCCCGTAAGTACATCCAAATGCGCTACGATTTGCTTCCCTACAACTACACCTTAGGATACGACCACATGGCCAACTCCGAACCGCTGGTAAAACCGCTATTCTTCTACTCGTTTGACGATAAGGAGGCGCTAAAGGTCGAAGACCAGTACTACTGGGGACGAAACCTGATGGTTGCACCCGTGCTCGAGAGTGGGGCAACCAGCCGTAAGCTCTATCTTCCTGCTGGCAGCGAGTGGTACAGCTACCTTAACCCGCAAAAACCGCTAGCGGGCGGACAGTGGATAGAACCAGCCGTAACCCTACAGGATATGCCTATCTACGCCAAGGCCGGAGCATTTATTCCTACTGCCCCTGGGTTACTAAACACCAAGCAGTACAATCCAGCCCAAGTGGTGGTTACCTACTACCCATCGGCTAAGCCATCATCGTACACCTTGTTCGACGACGATGGGGTAACCAACAAATCTTGGGAGCGCAAGCAGTTCGAGCTCATCACCTTTAAGTCTAACGGCAAGGGTCAGATAGCAATCAGCAGCAACGGTGGTAAGTATAAGGGCAAACCGTTGGTACGTACCTTTACCTTTAATATAGTAAACGTCGATAAGGCCCCCGCTTCGGTAACCGTGGCTGGCAAAAAGGCGAAGTCTACCTACAACGCCTCCACCCGTACGTTAACTCTTCAGGTGCCATTTAAGGGCAAGCCGGTGGTGGTAAAGTACTAACCCGCGCTTAAGCGAAATAAGAAAAAGGAGGTATAAGGACGTTTTTTTATATAAAAGAATGTTCTCTCTAGGATAAAGAAGTTGAGTTGGTAATGTCATACCCGCGAAGGCGGGTATCTCATGCGAAAGGCCAGTATCTAGGCAAATGAGATTCCGGCCTTCGCCGGGATGACAGCAAAAAAGAGCACAATGTTCTTACACAAGCTCTCCTTTATTGGTATTAAGATAAACGCCTGCTAGCAGCTAATGCTGGCAGGCGTTTTTTATAAGCATTTCTTTAGCAGCAGGAGGCTCCGCTGCTACTATTCGGCATTTTCTAATTATTTTTTCAATTAATCGTTAAAAATACAAGGCAAATGAGCTTAAGTAGTGTGAAAATAGTTAAGTTTGTACAAAACGAGTGCTAGCCCAGCCTTTAAGCTTCCTATAATGTAAAAGCCTTACTTTAAAAATAGTTATTATGAAAAATTATCAAGTAGAAGTTCAAACAGGCATGGTAGATCATGCAGGGACAGATGCCAAAGTGTACATCCAGCTCTTTGGCGAAAAATCAACCAGCAAGGAATTGCGTATCGACAACAAGAACGATAACTTTGAGAAGGGAGACCTCGATAAGTTTACCGTACAGTCAGACGATTTAGGATGGATTGATAAAATTCGTATTTTCCACGACAACTCTGGCGATAAACCGGGGTGGTTTGTAAACTACATTAAGGTTACCGACACGGAGGTTGGGCTTTCGTGGCGAGTAGACCTTAACCGCTGGCTTTCGAAGAAGGATGACGATAAAAAGATAGACTTAACCCTAGATGTCCCTATCGGAGGCGTTAAGCTGGCCGAAGGTCTTATAAAGACGGTGTATTTAGGCTACATCCCTTGGCGTTACTCCAACGAGGGGCAGTCGACAACGCATGCCGTTAATAAGTTTGGCTACACCTACAAAAAGGGTGTTACCGTCGACGTAACTAAGACCAAATCGGTAACGGTAAGCGCATCTTTGGAGGCAACTTACTTTGGCATTGGCGGAAAGTTTGGAACCGAGGTTACGCAAAGCGTCGCCAGCACGTTAAACACCACCGAGGAGGAAACTTTTGAGATGGGGGTAGACTTTGACTACGAAGTGGCTGCCGGAAAGTCCATCACCGTGGCTTTTGTCTTCTACCAGTCGGTGCTCGATGGCGAAGTGCAAGCTGGCGGGGTTAGCCTAGGCTACGAGCAGAAATTCCTGCTTACCTACCAAACGTTTGTGTTCGACGGTTTCCTTTCCGATGCCCAGCTTGCCGAGAAGGTTAAGGAAAAGCTCCAAACTATCGCAAAGGTGGCGCTACCAGCCAAGTTTACCGCAAAAAGTACCAACGTGGTGCTCGAGCAAACCGAGCTGAAGAGTGTCAACCCTGTATTTGTAGGGGAGGTAACCCAAAAAATGTCGAAAGGGGTGCCCGCCACCAAGCTGATGAAGGCAAATAACGGCCTGCTAGAGGTAACTCCAATTAACTCGCAGGCTTTTGTAAAGGGCGTTAAGGTAAATTAATAGTTTCATAAATATTTTCGGTAAAACGCCTGCTAGCAGCTAATGCTCGCAGGCGTTTTCATTTAAAGGACCTGCTGCTTGCGGGTAGCGGTGCTAAGGCTGCTTCATTTGCTCGCTAATAGCGCAAAGCGGCCTATATATTGGTAGGATGGAGGTCTGCCGGCTTCGCTTGTGGACTTTATGCCGAAAATTTGCAATTCGTTTCGCGAACAGAAAAAAATATAGCAGAAAAATTACCCTTTTTATGAAAATGTTGTTACTAAAATTGAAACGACGAGGGTAAGGAGGCCAAAAAGGATCAAAAGATTTGCTCGCCGAGGGCTAAGAATGCCAATCTGGCCGAAAGATTTACTCAACCAGGCTTAAGAATGCCAAATCGGCCGAAAGATTTGCTCAACCAGACCTAAGGCTGCCAAATTGGCAGGATTTTTTGCTCAACCAGACTTAAGAATACTAAGTCGGAAAAAAGGAGCTATTAAAGAGATGAAAAACTGAAAGAAGAGAGGATAGAATGGTTGCCAGTGAAAGTTTAAGGTTCCTGTTGGTTTTTATAAAGGGGGAGTTGGATGAAAGTTCAATAGAGTACTAACCATAGAAAAAATTTTTGTCATGAGCACAAACCGCGCTTTAGGAGAGGCAGACATCCTCGAAAAATGGAGAACTTCTCTCGAAAATGTGAACAATCAGCCAGTGGTTGCACAAGAAATGGCCGAAATAGGCTACCCAAAAGAAACTATTGACGTTGGTAGAGGTTTATATGGCGTAGCCCGATCAGCCTTCGACGCCAACAAGAAGGAGGGTGGAGAGGCTAGTGCCGCATCAAGTACCTTTCAAAAGGAGGAGGCTACCCTTGTGAAGGGATACTCGCAGCATCGTAAAAAGGCAAAATTTGTCTTCCGTAACGATCCTATTGCACTTCGCGTGCTAGATGTTCATCAACCTGTGTCCGATAGCTATATTCCAAGGATAGAGAGTATCAAAAAGTTCTACACCGTATTATCTACCGATAAGACGCTGAGCGATGCCATGGAAACCATTAAAGTTCCTGCATCCGAGATTAGCGAGGGGTTGGCACAGGTTGCTATTGTCGAAAAAGCGCGTGCCGACTACATTCGCGAGCAGGGCGAGGCTATGGATGCTGTTGCACAGAAGGATGCTGCCTTTAAGGAAGCGGAAAAGTGGATGCGCGACTTTTATGCGGCTGCCCGCATTGCGTTAGAGGATCGTCCAATGCTATACGCCACGCTTTTTAAGTAGCTGCCGTAGGTATTAAATACATCAAAAGCCTTTTTTCGAGAAAAAGAGGCTTTTTTTATTTTTTCTGGTAGGGTATTTCCGTACTAGGTTGTATTGCTCTAAAAGTATCGAACTCATTAACGCCATAAAACGTATGAAAAAGCTGTTAGGTATCGTATTTTTAGGTGTTGCCATGGTGGTTGCTTCGGCGGCATGGGCACAAGATATGGCTGGGCAAAAGGTAAAGTTAACGCCCCAGCAGCGCGCCGAAAAGCTAACTCAGGCCATGAGCCGTCAGCTACGACTATCGCCCGAACAGGTGGAGAAGGTGCAGGCTATCAATCTTAAGTATGCCGAGAAAAATGCGCAGGTGAAACGAGATACTACTGCGCTTAAGGCCAATGCAGAGGCAAAAAATGCCGAAATGAAGGAAGTACTTACCCCCGCTCAGTACGAAAAGCTGCTAAAGATGGAGGAGCGTACCAAGCAGAAAATTCGCGAGAGAATAAAAGATAAAAAAGTTCCAATAGATGAAAATCAACCTAGCAATACTTCTTCTAACGAATAAATACCCCCTAATTGGTTAGAAGGATAGGTTATTTTTACAATTTTTCAATCGTAACAAGGGCTGCCGTGAGGCAGCCCTTAATTGTTTCTGGAGTTTATATGGTAAAAGAATGTATTCCTTTACGTTTTACTCTATAGTGTCTAGCCGTTTACTACGATAGTTGGGTCTTCTCTAAAGTAACCATACAACTTTTGGGTAGTGCCTTCCCTTTTGTAAAGAGCAAACCAAATATGGTAGCTTTCGGTACCAGTATCTTCAATAGGAGCGGTCATAAATGGGAAGGTTCTCTTTTCTTCTACCATAAGCGTTGGGTCGTTTTTCGAAGGAACCACGATTGTCTTGTTGTAACAGCTGTACCTAACGTCGTCTTGACTGAAAACTTTACCTTGTACTGGCTTAATTGCGTAAATGTACACGCTGTGGTCGAAGTTTGATGTCTCAGATTGCGAAGCCCAGCAAATAAAATCGCCTACACTGGCGCTAACCTGTAGGTTAACGGTACCAGAGTTGATGCTGTTTTCTTGGGTGGCAACCATGTAAATAGGATTAAACCCCTTCTGATTGGTATTAATCATAGGAGGGTTGTCCTTTGATTGGTTTGGTGAATAGTTTTTAATAATGTACTGGGTGTCGATCGTCACGTTCACGTAAATGACTTGTTGAGTCGAACTCAGCTGAAGTAAGCTCTTCAGCTCCTGATTAAGGGTCATCATATTTTCACTCATGGCTAATACTACATGTATTTTTTGCCTACTCGTTGGCTTTTCGGCTTCTGCCACCTCGTCTGGAAGGGGATTGGGTGTAGACCTTTGTTGCAACTTTTACCGGTAAGGCAAATCTACGAGCAGGTGGGAGCAAAAGTCAATAGCTGTTGTGATAGAATAGCTAAGTGTGAACGAATTAGCAGTTGTAGGCTTAAAATTTAAAAAAGCACCTATCTGTAGGTGCTTTTTATGAATATGGAAGCTAAAAATCGATTCGGATGTTCAGAACTTGCTAGCCTCTTACTACGATAGTTGTGTCTTGTTTAAAGTAACCATACAACTTTTGGTTAGTGCCTTCCCTTTTGTAAATGGCAAACCAAATATGGTAGCTTTCTGTACCTGTATCTTCGATACGAGCAGTCATAAATGGGAAGGTTCTCCTTTCTTCTACCATAAGCGTTGGGTCTTTTTTCGAAGGAACTACTATTGCCTTGTTGTAACAGCAGTACCGAATGTCATTTAGAGGAAAAACGTTCCCTTGTAGGGGGTGAATTGCGTAAATGTACACGCTGTGGTCGAAGTTGGATGTCTCAGATTGCGAAGCCCAGCAAATTTGATCGCCAACGTAGGCATTAACCAGCAGGTTATCAGTGCCAGAGTTGATATTACCTCCCCCAGAGGTAACCATATAAATAGGATTAAAGCCTTTCCGATTGGGAAAAATCATAGTAGGGTTATCCTTTGATTGATTTGGGGTGTAGTTGTCAATAATGTACTGGGTGTCTATTATCACGTTGACGAAAAATACTTCTTGAGTCCAATTCTGCTGAAGTAAGCTCTTCTGCTCCTGACTATGGGGCATTATATTTTCACTCATGGCTAATACTAGATCTGTTTCTTGCCTACTCGTTGGCTTTTCGGCTTTTGCCACCTCGTCTGGAAGGGGATTGGGTGTAGACCTTTGTTGCAACTATTACCGGTAGAGCAAATCTACGAGGAGGAGGGCGTAAATGTCAATAGCTGTTGTGATAGAACAGCTAAGTGAGAACGAATTAGCAGTTGTAGGCTTAAAATTAAAAAAAGCACCTATCTGTAGGTGCTTTTTATGAATATAGAAGCTAAAAGTCTACTCTATAACTTATAACTGGTAAAACTAGGCCAACTTTTTGCTCCTCAATCTTCCTATCCCTATAGTTATAGGCCGGACCGCTGTAAATAGGTGCGTTTAGCAGGTTTTTTATCTGCAATGCCCATGTTCCGGCGTAGCGCTTCTTGTTGGTGCGGTAGGTGAGGGTAAAGTCTACGTAGCAGGTGGCTGGATACTGCTCCTCGAAGGCGCGTGACTCGTCAAAGATCACCCTTTTGGCTGCCAGCGATTCGGCGTTGAGGATCGGGGTCTTGCGCTCGCCACCCAGATAGTTAACTCTTCCATTGATGCCCACAATGCGGTTGCGGCTGATGGCGTACTCCTTTCCGGCTAGGAAGTTTAGCGAGTAGCCCTTGTCGAAGCGGGTATTGTGCCAAACCTTATCGCCCCCTTTGTATTTCGAGTCGAACAGCGATGCGGTAGCCAAATAGTAGAATCCGTTGCTAAGAAAACGCTCTAAGGTGATGTCAATCCCCATGTTTTTCCCTTTGGTGTTGTTGATAAGGGTGCTGTAGAAGCTCCAGTCCTGCTTAAAGTTCACCATAGAGTAGCTGCTGTCGGCAATACCCGGAATTCGGTACAGCTTTTGGTAGTAGGCCTCTACTTTTAGGCGTAGGTTGCTGCTTACGTTCCAATCGTAGCCTAAAATAAGGTGCTGTGCCTGCGAGTAGTCTAACTTTTTATTGGGATAGCCAGACGCACCATTTTGCTGCTTTACAAAGTAGAATCTAAGCTCCTCGAGCTGGCTATGCTTGCCAACGCCAAGCGTAAGGGCATGCCTGTCGGCCATTTGCCACTTTATGCTGAATCGAGGGTCTACCGAGTAGTTTTTGTTGAGGGCGAAGTAGCTGGCGTTTATCCCCCCGTTTATTTGGATGGCTGGCGATAGCTGGTAGCGGCTTTGCCAGTAGGCTTCCATCACCTGGCTGCTTCCTTTCTCTTTCACCATGTTTTGGTAGGTGTCGGGCACTTCATTTATGGTGCTGCTGATGTCTAAGTTGTAGCGCAGCTGCTTAAATGTGGCTCCCGCGCGTAGGGTATGGTTGGCCGATAGCTTGCTATTGATAAAGGAGCTTACGGTAATGGTGGCGGTGTTGTTTTTGATGTAGGCGTTTGGTCGCATTTGCAGCTGGTCGTCGAATCGGGTTTGATCGGCAATGTTGGAGGTGCCAGATGCCGCCACCGAGGTGCTAAGCAGCGATCGGCCAAGGGTAAGCTTGTGGGTAACGCCTGCCGCGCCTGTTTTTATATTCCAGTCAAACTTAACTCTGTCAAAATCTACCTTCCATTTGGTGGAATCGGCATCTTCTGGCTCCTTAACGTTGTCGATACCTCCGATTCCCCACACCGAAAAGGTGCCCGCCTTGGCTGTAGGGAAATTCATCTTAAAAGATAGATCTTGGTAGATGGGAACTTGATCTGTTGGGATAATTTTTAGCTTAGAAAGGATTCCTGATGTAGCATATCGGTAGTTGAAGAGGTACGACGAGCTTTTTCCCTTCTTAAAGGGACCTTCGGAAGCTACATCGATACCCATTAACCCAATTTGTGCGGTATGCTCGCGCTTTTCGTTGTTTCCAACGCGCATTCTCATGTCGAAAACACCGGCAAGGGCGTTGCCGTATTCGGCGGGGAATGCACCGGTGTAAAAATCGGAGTTGCTTAGCAGCTGGCTGCTTAGGATGCTTACAAAGCCACCTCCAGCAACATTTCCGCCAGCAAAATGGTTCGGATTGGGGATTTCTACGCCTTCAACCCTCCACGAAACGCCTTTGGGCGAGTTTCCGCGGATGATAATGGCGTTATCCTGAATGTTGCCTACCGTTACTCCGGCAAAGGCTGATGCCATACGGGCCGGATCGTCCAATCCGCCGGCGTAGCGTCTGGTTTCTTCAACCGAGAAGGTGCGCGAGCTGATGCTGGCCATCGTATTTACGGTTCTATCCTTTCGTTGGTTAGCCTTAACAACTACCTCGTCCATTTGGCGTGATACCTGCTTTAGCCCGATGTTTAGAACCACCTCCTTGGCAGATGTTACTAGAATGTTTGGTAGGGTTACAGGCTCGTAGCCAATAAAGGAGGCCGTAAGGTCATGACGGCCAACTGGCACGTTGGCAATTCTGAAGGTACCTTCGGCGTTGCTGGCCGTACCAAGCGAAGATCCGCTTATTGCGATATTCCCACCTGGGATGGGCGATTGCGTTTCTATGTCGTAAAGTTTTCCGCGTACGGTTTGGGTAAGGCTCTGCCCGGCGGCGCTACCTACAAGCAGTAGGAGAGCCGCTACAAGTGCGATGTAGCTTTTCATGTTTGGTATGTTTTAAGATTGTTTGGAGAGGGAGGGAGGGGCCTCTGCTTCATTTTTGGAGGCAGAGGCCGTGGATTTAGTTGATACGGATGGCAACTCGTCCACCAATCCAGCCAGCGAGGTGGTTGCGGCTGTTAATCTTCTCAGAGATCATGGTGTAGGGCACGAGCTGCTTCATGTGGTGTACGTTGTCGGTGCTGCTGGTGCTATACACTAGCGCATTGGCGGTAATACCTGCCGCTAGCGACATCTTACCGAAGATATGCCTATCTATTCCGATATAAGCGCGGAACAGCTTGTTGTCGTGGCTAAACTTATCGTTGCAAATAATTTGGCTGTACATTAAATCGGCATCGAGTAGGGTACGGGGCGATAGGTTGTGGCTTGTTCCTATACCGAAGGTGGTTCCCCAGATTACCGTGCTCGAATTATCGGGAAGGATGGAGGCTCCAACAATGGTATGCAGCTTTTTTACGCCCGAGCGGTAGGCAACGTTTGCCATCAGCATGTCGTCGGTACCAAGTTCTATTTGGCTGTAGCCTGTGCGTACGATGCTCACCAAACCAATGGGAAGACCGCTGCAGCTATCGGATAAGTTTACCAAACCAAACTGTACTCCCTTAACTACCCTTGCTTTGTTGAGGATCCCAGCCATTTGAAGCCCATCTACCTTGTCGGAAACGTTGGCAACGCCTGCTGCCTGAATGCCTTTTGTTGTTTTGCTGCTGTTGAATACGCCGGCAGCCTGCACTCCCTTTACGGTTTTGGCTATGTTGGCTATGCCTGCAAGCTGACCGCCAACAACGCTGTCGGCTTGGTTGTAAACACCCGCATCCTGTGCTCCGATAATATTATGTGCCGTGTTGGTAACTCCAGCCATCTGTAATCCTTTGATATTGCCTTTTGCAATGTTTGCAACCCCCGAAGCCTGCGCTCCTGTAACTCTTTGCGAGGTATTAAGCACTCCAGCAAACTGGCCTCCGTTTACATTTCCGCTAGTTAGGTTGACAACTCCTGCAAATTGAGCGCCGCCTACATTTCCTTTTACCATATTGGCAACTCCGCCAATTTCGGCCCAGCGAACGCCTTTAGATGTGCCTGCAATGATGTTTATCGAAACGCCATTCTCAATTTTATTGGATAAAAAGCCGTTTGTTCCGAGTGTTGGTACAAAAGATATTTGAAATGGACGAAAATCTGCGGCTGTAGATGCTTCTTGTGCGCTTACTTCTAGTGTTACTGCTAAACCTGCTGCGGCAAAAGCCAATTTTAATGCTGTACTTGTCATTACTTATATTGTTTTCTTTGTTTAATTCGTCTTCGTTGGTCGGGTTGCCCCCCGATTTCGCTACTATGACAACTTGGAATTGTAGTCTCCCCCCTCGTGATGAAAAAAAATCAGGATGATTTTTAAAAAAGCTTCGATATGAAGTGCAAGGCAACTGACGTGCTGGTGCTGATGGCTAGCAGTGCCTGCTCGATCATAAAGTCGGCAAGCTTGGCTAGATGGATTACAAGGTAGGGTAGCTGTCTCATAGTTTGCGGTTATTTTTAGACCTATGACACCTTACTGCTCGATACTCCCCCTTGTATGTTTTCCTTTTTCGAATGTTTATGGCAATTTTTACGTATGGAAACAAAAAATCCCGAGCATTTATCTCGGGATCTTCTGTTTTTATCGGTATCGTAGCGGGTTATCCAACAACCGACTTGCGGAAATAGCCGCACTCGTTAATTATCTCCTTGTAGAATTTTGTGTTCTTGTAGCCTTTTAGCAGCTTAAAGCTATTCCACTGAATAAAGTCAGGACTATTAGAATCGTAGTTATACTCGTTCTCCCTGTTGCTGTACAGGGTAGTGTTGTACCACTCGTTACGCTCGCACTTGGCCATCATGAAGAGGCATTTGGCTTTTTGCTCGTTATTTGTTGCCCTTTTGAATGCGATTTGGTAGTACTTCATGGCCATTTTGTTGGAGGTAAGCATGGCCGCGAATTCGGTTGGAATATAGTAAGGCGACGACTGTCCTGCCGTAATAACGCCTCCTTCGTAGAATGCACGGGCATTTCCGTAGTGGCTCATGTTGTAGAAGGCGTTGCCCAGCATAAAGGCGTTGGCATGTACGTTGGTACCTGCAGCAACGGCCGTTTCCAGATCCTTCATCTTCTTAAGAAACGACATTTTGGTGTACTTTACCTTCTGAGGTGCCATGTGATCGCAGTCGTGGCAGTCGTTTTTCCTGCCAATAAAAGGGTTTCCTAGCAGCGTGCTGGTTTCTCCAACATTTTGCATTAGGGCAATGGCGTTAGATAGGCTATCGCTGTAGGCAGCCCGTATGGCTTGGTACTCCCATAGGTCTACTAGCTTTTTTTCGCTCATTCCCATGCAAAACTTGTCGTAAGCGTTGGGCTTTGCGTTTTGGAAGTAGGCCTTCATCTTTTCTATGTTGCTGTTGCTGCTGTAGAAGGCGGTGCTGGACGAGAAGCACTCTGCCTTAACAGCATCACCCTGCGCTTCATATTTTTGGGCAAGCTCCTTCTTTACCCAACTCTGTGCGTTGTAGTAGCGAAAGCGGGTGTCTACGTTTTTGTCGGATAGCTTATAGAGCCACTGAAGATCGGCAAGCAGCGACTGCTCGTTGGCTGGCGTAATTTTAGGTAGCAGCTTAATGTTGGTAAGCAGCGTTAGCAGGCGCAGCTGACTTTTTGCAAGATCGTTATTGGGGGTACCCTTAGCCGCCTTTTGGTAGTAGTGCGCCGATTTTTGGTAGTCGCCTATTAGAAAGGATAGGTAACCTGCCGATACGTCCCATAAAAATGGGTTGGAGGTTTTTCCCTCGTTGGCCACCTGCTGGCACCAGCGGATATCCTGCTCAATGGCCTTCTTCGCCGAGTCGGTATTTTGGCTGTAGGGTGTTCCTATCTCCTGCTTGTTTACAAAGCGGGTAAGCAGCAGGTCTAGCTTTGTGCTATACGACGACATCTTGTAAATTTCCTTCATCGAGCGTACCTCGTCGGCGTAGTTGATGCCCAACAGGTGCCAAAGGGTTATGCGCTCCTCGTTATTTTGACAAAGTTCGAGCGTTTGCTGCCAGTCGCTCTCGTTTTGTGGGTGAAAGCTCGAGTGAGCCACCACCTTTAGCTGGTTGCAGCCGTCGTAGATGCGGCTGTAGTAGTAGTTGGCAATGACGTATCTGTCCATGGCGTAGTAGGCACCAGCGGCGTACGACATGGCACGGTAGTACATGGTGCTAGGGCTGAACTTTAGCTTGTTCGATTCGAAGGTATAGGTGCAGCGATCCCAATCGTAGAAGTAGTAGTAGCGCACCAGCTGAAACCAGTAGCGCTCCTTTAGGAATTGATCGCTGCTCTTTTCGAAGCCGTTGCGAAGCGACTCCTCAATGTTGCCCATATCCGATCTGCTGGGCAGCGTACGCTTGTCGTCCCAGTAGTAGTTGTAGTAAACGGCGTACTGCTCGCACTTTTTGGCGTACATCAGGTAGTAGATAAAGTCTTTGTGCTGCGGATTGTTTCGGCTTATCCCTTTAGCCTTGCGTTTTAGCGAGTCGGGGAGCACCTTGCCATCGAAGAAGGCGACAAGCTGGCCTATGGCCTTGCTGTTTGCCTTGTTTAGCAGGTACTCGAGCGAGGGTTTATCCACGGAGCCTTTTAAGTACTTGCTCCAGTCGGCAACGTTGGTGCTGTTGAAGCGTTCGTTGTGCTCGGTGTCGAATCCTATCTGGTAGTAGAATAGCCAGGTGTAGAAGAATGGGGTTTGGGTGGTGTCGGCCACAAATACCTCTGGCGTATAGTTCGAGGAGTAGCTCTCGTCCCAATCGCCCCCAGCGCAGGCCCGTACAATACCGTACGAGGCAGCCAAAAGAAGCAGGCTAGCGCATACGATTTGCCAGCTTTTGATAGACTTTAATTTCATACTGCTTAATATTAATAGAATCTAAATCGTAAAAAATCAGGTTTTGAGGGTAGGCTTTGAGGTTTTGGCGGATATCCTTGGCCATTTCGTTCAGCTCCTCGTCCGAAATGGTCTCTATTTTCACCTCGTCGCCCTGCTTAAAGTAGTAGCCGCCCTTAAAGCAGGGCTCGCTAACGCGGTAGCGGTTGCTGGCCACCTTTTTAAAGTGCGGATCGTTGGCAAAGTGGCCATCGTTCATCTTATTAAGCAGGTGCACCACCATATTTTGGCGTATCTGGATGCCCCACGTGAAGATGGGCAGCGCAATATCCAGCGGCAGCGGGTAGCTGCCTACCGAGCTGATGTACTTCTGCGCATTCTCCCTATCGTAGATGGAGCAGCGGCTGTCGGCGCTTATCTTGCCCATGTTGTAGTACATCAGCACGCCCCTGTCGATGGGGGGCACGCCCGTTTTTTTTGGGTACTTTACCTGGTGAAGGCGTATGGTGGCCGATAGCGTCTGCCGGGTTAGGGCCCGGTACTTTTTGAGGAACTCGAAGTAGGCATCCTTGGTTTTTACCGTCCAGTCGCAGTCAAACTGCATTTCGGCGGGGTTAATCCCATAGTTTTGGTTGATTTTGCCCACCAGCTGCGCCACCTTTTGGCTAAGCGAATCCACCTCTAGGGGGCTGGCGCCATCGAACACCCTATTTTTAATAAATACCACGGGGATGATGGTGCAGCGCGGAAGGCTGTCGCCCTTAACCACGGCCAGCGGCGTTGCGCGGCCAAGCAGCGGATGGATGTCTACGTCGAAGTAGCGGACGTAGAGCTTCTGCACGTTGTTGCTTTCGAGGGCTTGCCGCTCGGTTGATCCGAGGGTAAAGCGGCTCTTCCAGTAGTAGAACGATACCTCGGGGCGAGGCCCGTTGCTGCAGGAGGGTAGGAGGGTGCCTACGCACAGCAACGCCACCAAGGCGCCACCTACAATCGTCCTGTAGCCATTTTTTACAATACCTATTTGCATGCTGTTTAACCGAATGTTAAACAAAGATAGCCCAAAAGGGGCGCCATCCAAATTGCCTGCCCAATTTTGGGGGTGTTGGGTACCCGAAAGTTGGGCAACCGCCCCTACGAGGCCCTGCCAAGGGCGATGGGCAGCGGCTCGTGCGCTTTTGCCTTTAGGCGCTTGCGCTTAAGCAGCCGCTGGCACTGCTGGATGCGGTCGTACCCGAGCATGGTGCCCAGAATGAAGTCCTCCTCGTCGGTAAAGTCGTTGAGGTTTTGCTTGCCGAACGATTTGAGCACCTCGATGCACTCGCGCTTCCCAAAAAAGACGTTGAACTTGCGCTCGTTCACCCAGTATATCAGGTGCTCAATCTGCTTGCGCTCCAGCACCTCCTTGGCCTGCTGGTAGTCCTGCGCCCTCATGGTGTGCAGCACCAAGCTGCGGAGGCCCTTCTTGTACTCGTAGATGTGATGTCCTAGCACTTCCATTAGCTGCTCGTTTTGTTGTACAGGCAAAGGTGGCCCATTGTTTTGGGGGCATCAATCCCCATAAGTGGGTATTTTTAGGGGGATGCGGCAGGCGTTTTGCCTTTAATGGGGGGAGTGATGCGGCCCTATGGGGCTTTGGAGGCTCTCTACCGGGCATGACGGGCCGATTGGTGGAGGCAAAGCTGCGCAGCTACCTGTCGAAAGCTAGGAAAACTTAATAAAAACGCATTCAACAGGTGTTGAAAGCTAATCAAACTTAATTGAAAGCCATTCGTCACCCGTTGAAAGCTAACCAAACTTAATAAAAATACATTCGTCACCTGTTGAAAGCTAAAACAATTAGCTTTTGGAGGATTCGTCTGGTGTCGAATGGCTTTCTAAACGATTTAGGGGGATTTGACACCCTGTGGATGGGTTTTAAGCGGGCCGAGGCGCCATTCTCGCGTGGTAGAATGGCGCCTCGGCTATGGGGTGGGGCGTTGTACTGCCCGTTACCGGCATGTTGGATGGTTGCCCCCGGCGTGGACGGCTTGCCGCTAGAACCTAAAGGCTACCCGGCCGCCAATCCACCCGCAGATGGTGCGTTCGGCATCGGCCTTGCTGCTCCAAAGGGTGTAGGGGATGGCGTTTTCGAGGGTTTTATCGTTGGTGGCGCTGGCGTTTCGGTAGCGGAGCACGTTGGTGGTAACCCCTAGGGCCACCGAGCGGCGCTTGCCGAGGCTGCGGTTTAGCCCCACGTATAGCTGAAAGTGGTCGTTGTCGTCCTCAAAGCGGTCGGCAACGATGATGCTTTTCGAGTGCAGCTCCAGGTCTACATCCATCTTCTGGCTTACGCCCCAGCTCGATCCAAACCCGTAGCCGATGCTCCAGATGGGGCGCTGCAGCCCGTCGAGGTGTACCCCCGCGCTGATGATGTTGTGCAGCTTCTTGTGGCCGCTCCTAAAGGCGATGCCGGTGCTCATCAGCTCGTCCGACGACACCTCTATTCGGTGGTACCCCTTCTTGATGTAGCTGAATAGGCCAACCGCCATGCCGTTGCCGCTGTCGGCAAGGTTCACCAGCCCGATTTGAAATCCGCTGAGCAGCTTGGCGCGGTTTACCATCCCGGCAACCTGTACGCCCATTAGGGTGTCGGCCCGGTTGTAGACGCCTGCGCACTGGGTGCCGCTCACCTTGCGGGCAAGGTTGGTAACCCCCGCTATCTGGCTTCCCTTTATAAGGGTCGATTGGTTGGCTACCCCGGCAACTTGCGCCCCGTTGATGGTGCCGCGCTGCACGTTGGCCACGCCGGCCACCTGGCAGATGGCGCTATCGCCCTTTGCCATATTCAGGATACCCGATATCTGCGCTCCGGTAAGCGACTGGTGGGTGATGTTTACCACGCTGCCCAGCTGCACCCCCTTTACCGTATCGGCAACGTTTACCGCATCGCTTATCTGCGCCCCAACTACCGTTCCTTTTAGGACGTTAACCACCCCAGCAAGCTGTATGGCCGACACCCTGCCGCATCCGTAGTTGGCAATGCCGCTTATCTGGGTGCCGTACAGCTGCTGGCTGATGCTGGCGATGCCCGATAGCTGCACGCCGCTGTTGTTGGAGTTGTGGCTGTATACGCCGCTAATCTGTACGCCCTGCAGCGAGCCGGGCGTTATGCTGGCAATCCCCGAGAGCTGCACGCCGCGTACCTTGCCAAACGATTGGTTGAGGACGCCTGCCGCCTGAAAGCCCGTAACGCTCTGCGTTCGGTTGTAGATTCCGGCCAGCTGTACGCCCAGCATGTGCCCACCTACGTGGTTGGCGCCGCTGGCCATAAAGTAGCGGGCATCCTTTCGGGTGATGTTTACGATACCGCCAATTTCGGCGATGCTTACCCCCTGCGAGTATCCTCCAATAATGTTTAGCGAAAAGGCGTTTACCACGTTGCCCGATAGGCGGTGGTTGGTGCCGATGTAGGGGAGGAAGGATACCTGCCACGAGCGGTAGATGGTGTCGCCGATGTTAACGCTGTTGGTCCACAGCTCTTCCGAGAGCAGCCACTTGGGGAAGGTTACCCCCAGAATGCCCCGCTTGTGGTGCGCCTCGGCGGTGGTAGGGATGGCCAATGCGGGGAGGTTGAGGCTAACAAAGTTGCTGCTTGCCGATAGGGGGACAATGGTGGTATCGGCGTAGCCCATCTTGCTTACGCGCAGCTTGGCGCCCTTTTCGCCGTAGGGGACCTTCAGCTTAAAGTAGCCGTACTGGTCGGTGGTGGCCGATACCATGAGCTCCTTATCGTACACGGTGGCGTTGCTTACCTTCTGGCCCGTCTTGGGGTCGGTAATGTAGCCCTCTACCACCTGTGGCTTATCGCCAAAAGGCTGCTGTAGCGCCATCCTATTATCCAAAATGATGATGTACTTACCTCGATCCTTTAGCCTTACGGTTTCGCCAAAGGCTAGGTAAAGCACCATTCGGATAGGCTGCTGGTTGGCATCGAGGGTTACGGGTGGCCGGCCATCGAGCACCTTGGGCGAGTAGGAAAAAACGACGCTGGCCTGCCTGCCAATCAGGTCGAGCATCCCTTTTGGGGGCTCGTTGTATAGGTTTACGGTTACAATTCGTTCTAGGGCTGATGTGCTTGTTTGGGCCTGCAGCTTGGTGGTTACAAGTAGGAGCAGGATGGCCAATCCTACTCCTCTATTTTTTATTTTGAACATTCTTCGCCTGTTAGTACGTAGCTTTTACCTCTTTTTTCAACCTTTAGGTTTAGGGTTTCGGCTATAATGGATAGTATGGTGTCTATATTTTCGTTTTCGAATCGCACGTTAATGGTGCAGCTTCCCAGCTTGGGGTTTTCTAGCGTAATGGTGACGTTGTAGGCCTTGCTTAGCAGCGTTACCACCTCGTTAAGGTTCGTCCCTTGAAAGTTGAAGGCGCGTACAACCGCTGGTGGTGCCTCCTCCTTTTCCGCTTCAATCTTGGTAAACTCCTTCGTTTGCTTGTTGTATACGCCCGTCTCTCCCTGCTTTAGGATGATCCCCCTGTTGTTGTCGGTGTAGAATACTACCGATCCTGTTTTTACGTAAACCTCCACAATGGTGGTATCCTTGGTGGTTTCTACCCTAAATGCGGTACCTATATCGCGGATAAAGGTGCCGCTAGCTTTTACCGTAAAGGCTGGGCCAGTCTGGTGCTTTACCTCAAAAGTGGCATTTCCCACAAGGGTGACATCCCGGTTGGTTTTACCAAAGCCTTTTGCGTAAAGAATTTTGCTGTTGGGCTCTATTTCTACCTTCGAGCTGTCGGGTAGCTGGGTTGTTTGGGTGGTCGCTGTGGCCGCAATTACCATTGGCTGCCTATCTTGCCTTACCGACGAGCGGTACTCGAACCCTAACCACACCCCAATAAGAATAGCCACCGATGCTGCTGCTGCCACCCACGGTTGCCAGCGTTTTGGCTGCATTTTAATGCGCTTTGATTGGCGGATTTGGGGGGCTATTTTGAGCCAAGCGGCCTCTACGTCAAACTGCGGGTCGGTTTCGAGCGATGCGGCTCGCTCAAAGAGCTGCTGCATACCATCAAAATAGCGCGCGTTCTCTGCCGACTCCTTGCACCATTGCTCAACAATCGAACGCTCTTCTGGCGAGGCTTCACCGCTCAGGTAGCGGGCTATCAGGTAGTCAATATGTTTGCTGTCATCAGTCAACTTTCAACGTTTTAATTTTTGAACAAGATGAATATAAGTATGGCAGGAAGGTAGTCGTGCAGCTCCTCTCGTAGAATGCGTAGCGCTCGTACTATCTGCTTGTCCACCGCTTTTGCTGATACTCCCAGCTTTTCGGCAATCTCTGCATACGAAAGCCCCTGCTGCCTGCTTAGCTTAAAAACGGTTTGGCATTGGGGCGGAAGCTTCTCTATGGCCATTGCTATTTGGTGCTTAAGCTCACTTCCGTAGATGGCGTCCTCTGTTACGTTCTCCATTTCGGAGTTTTGATGCTTATACTCTTCGCTGTAAACTTGGCGTACCTTATAGTGCTTTATCCTATTCAAGCAGGTGTTATGCACTGCCCTATATAGGTACGACTTTAGCGAGGTATGAATGTCGAAAGTGCTCCGGCCTTCCCAAAACGCTATAAATATGCCCTGAACAACCTCTTCCGATTCGTTCGCATCTTTAAGTAACGAGTTGGCGTAGGTGCATAGCTGCGCGTAGTATGCTCTGAATACCGCTTCAAAAGCATCCTCACCACCTTTTGCTATTTTACTTATAAGCTCTTTTTCGTCCACCTCGTATGTTTATCCTGCAAAAGTATCAATAATAGCGTTCCTCCCAATTACTCCTATGACAGTTCAACTTCTATTTATCCCCCCTCGTTCTGGGAATTTTTTTATTTTATTTCATATCTAATTACATGTAGATGCTTATTCCCCTCTTTTCGCAGGCCTCTTTGGTCATATTTAGGTGCGATTCTAAAAAAAACTTTTCTCCTAGCTTTGTGGTAAGTGCTGGTATTAGAGGGATGAAGGACTCGTTAACGCGCTGCCGTGGGGTAAAAGAGGGGTTTAGGTATTGCAGAACCGGAAA